>NZ_JBFAOF010000147.1:0-11399 GCF_040675125.1 Spirillospora sp. NPDC049652
CTGCGCGCGAGGATGACGTCGGCGCCGCGGCCGATGGCCCGCTCCAGCCGCGCCCGCGCCGGGTGGACGGTCCGTCCGGCGCGCGCCTCGGTGGCGGCCATGCCGTGGAAGGTCTGCGCGAAGGGGATGCCCAGCTCGCGGGCGACGGCGCAGGCGGCGAGCCCGGCGATCCAGCCGTGCGCGTGCACGACGTCGGGGCGGCCCGCGCCGGACCAGCGTCGGCGCAGCTCGTCCGCCAGGTCGCGGACGTGGTCCAGGAGCTGCTCGTCGGTGAGCGGCTCGACCGGGCCGGCGGTCAGGTTGTACAGGGTCGCGCCGGGGGAGATGCGGGTCCGCGCGGGCACCTCGGGGGTGCAGCGCCGGCCGAAGACCGAGACGCGGTGGCCCGCGCCGCCCTCGTCCTCGGACCGGGCCAGGGCGCGGGCGAGCTCGCGGACATGCGACACCTGGGAGTCGTCGCTGCTGAAGTCGGAAGCGGAGACGAGGGCGATGTTCAGGGAGCGACGCATTGGGGACCTCCGGGTCAGCACACAAGTTAACCGGGAGGTATCTGCGTCGTAGACACCTGTGACAAGCAAGTGACCTGCACTGACACGCCCTCTTCGGGCTCCGGGCGGGGGGTTGGCTGTCCCCGCGCCGGTTCAGGCGGTCACAACGACCATAGTCCCCGAGCCGCGTCTCCGCCAAACGTGAGCGTGGTGGCTGTCACAATGAAAAGTGGCGAGTGGGGGAGTTTGCCATGACTTCGGGGTGAGGCGATCTCGGCCCGCAAATCGCCCTAAGAGCGAGATAACAGGTCATCTCCCGGCCTTGCGGAGGAACTCCGCCAAGGCCTCCCCATGGACTGAACCCGACCTGGGTCCGCCACGGAACCGTGGCCTCCGCGCCACCGTCCAACCGGCATGCCGACTCCCCGCTCTCTCGCCGCCGCGGCCTGCGCGGTGGCGGTCACCGCCGGCCTCGCGGCCTGCGGCGGCCAGGCGCCCCGGCCGCACGTGCTGCGCGGCGCCGTCCTCGACGTGGCGCCCGGCGACCCCCGCCCGCTCGGACGCGCCGACACGGCGTTCGGCTTCGGACTGCTCTCCGCCTGGTGCGCCGCCGACCCGAACGCCAACATCGTCCTGTCGCCGAGCAGCGTCGCCTCCAGCCTCGGCATGGTGCACCAGGGCGCGCGCGGCCGGACGGCGGCGGCCATGGCCCGGGCCCTGCACCTGCCGTCCGGCGACCTGCTGCCCGGCCTGCGCGCGCGGACGGCCGGGACGCGCACGCTCGACGGCGAGAAGGTGACCGTCAGGGTCTCCGACCAGGTCTGGGCCGACTCCGGCGTCCCGACCGACAAGGGATACCTGGACAGGCTCGCCACCGGCTACGACGCCGGGCTGAAGACCCTCGACTTCGCGCGCGAGCCCGAGGGCGCCCGCAAGGCGATCAACGCCCAGATCAAGAAGGACACCAAGGGGAAGATCCCCGAGCTGCTGCCGAAGGGCCAGGTGAAGCCCGACATCGGCTGGGTCCTGACCGACGCCGTCTACCTCAAGGCCGAGTGGCGGACCCGGTTCAAGCCCGGGGCGCCCGGCCGCTTCACGACCTCGGACAAGCGGACCGTCCAGGCGACGCTCATGAACGCCAAGAGCCACTTCGGCTACGCCCGCACCGCCGGATGGACCGCGGTCGACCTCCCCTACTCGGGCGGCAGGCTCCGCATGACCGCCCTGCTGCCCGACGCCGCCGCGTCCGGCTGCCCGGCCATGTCCGGCCCGACGTTCGACCGCCTGACCGGCGCCCTCGCGACCGGCCCCGACGTGGACGTCTTCCTGCCCAAGACCGACCTGACGTCCCGCCGCGAACTCACGCCGCTGCTCACCCGGCTCGGCATGGGCGTCGCGTTCTCCGACCAGGCCGACCTGCACGGCATCTCCCCGAAGGCCGGGAAGATCGGGTTCGTCCAGCACGCCGCCACGCTGCGGGTGGACGAGAAGGGCACCGAGGGCGCCGCCGCCACCGGGAGCGGCATCACGGCGACCGCCGCGCCCGCGCCGACCAGGAAGATCGAGGTCGTGTTCGACCGCCCCTACCTCATGGTCGTCCGCGACGCGAGAACCGGAGAGTCGCTGTTCATGGCCCGGGTCGCCGATCCCACCCGACAATGACCGGGTGATGCTCTGGTACGTCGCGTACGGCTCCAACCTGCACCGCGACCGGTTCCTCTGTTACGTCCGGGGCGGGCGCCCGGCCGGGGCCGCCCGCACCTACCCCGGCTGCCGCGACCCGCGCCCGCCCGCCGCCGACCGGCCCGTCCACCTGCCGGGCGGCATCTACTTCGCCCTCACGTCCCTGGTCTGGGGCGGCGGCATGGCGTTCTACGACCCCGCGCCGGACGGCGAGGCGCCCGCCCGCGCCTACCTGCTGACCGCCGGGCAGTTCTGCGACGTCCTCGCCCAGGAGATGCGCCGCGACCCCGGCGCCGACCTCGACCTCACGCCCGCCCTCACCACCGGACGCCAGACCCTCGGCCCCGGCCGCTACGAGACCGTCCTCAACACCGGCGAGCTGGACGGCCACCCCATGCTCACCTTCACCTCGCCGCACGGCGCCGCCGAGGCCGACCTCAACCCGCCGTCCGACCTCTACCTCACGATGCTCGCCGCCGGGCTGCGCGAGGCCCACGGCTGGACGCCCGAACAGGCCACCGCCTACCTGATGTCCCGTCCGGGGGCCCTTGGTACGGTTCGCCCATGAACGTCGGTGACGTGGTGGACGACTTCGAGCTGCCCGACGAGACCGGCGCGCCCCGCCGCCTCAGCGACCTGCTCGCGGACGGCCCGGTCGTGCTGTTCTTCTACCCCGCGGCCCTCTCACCCGGCTGCACCGCCGAGGCGTGCCACTTCCGGGACGTCGCCGAAGAACTCGCCGACCTCGGCGCCCGGCCCGTCGGCATCAGCGGCGACGCCCCCGCCAAGCAACTGGAGTTCGCGGGCCGGCACTCCCTCGGCTACCCGCTCCTGTCCGACCCCGACGGCGCCGTCCGGGCCGCCTTCGGCGTCAAGCGGGGCTTCGCCCTGGCCCCCACCCGCCGCCAGACCTTCGTCATCGGCCCGGACCGCCGCGTGCTGGAGATCGTCAAGTCCGAGGTCCGCATGAACGTCCACGCGGACCGGGCCCTGGCCGCCCTCCGCAACCTCTGACCCGACGGCGGCCCGTGCCGGCGCCGGTCAGACGCGGGGGAGGAGCACGGCGGACGGCCGGTCCGGCGCGTGGAAGATCTCCTGGTCGGCGGTGAGATGGTCGGTGGCGGTGCCGATGGGGGCCCCGGTGCCCGGATTCCGGGAGACGCGGGGATAGGCCCCGCTGCACACCTGGACCCGGACGCGGTGGCCGCGGCGGAACCGGTGCCCGGCGGGCCAGAGCTCGACCGTGATGCGGCGGACGCCCTCCTCGTCGGGATCGGGAGTGCCGGGCACCAGCCGCCGCATGCCCTCGCACAGGTTGACCGACACGCCCTCCTCGTCCACGTCGCAGAGGCGCACGACGAAGTCGGTGTGCTGCCGGTTCGAGCGGACGTACAGGTCGGCCGAGACCGGGCCGATGATCTCCAGGTGCTCGTCCAGCACCGGCGAGGTGAAGGTCAGGACGTCGCGGCGGCGCTCCAGCTTCGCCTGGTCGGCGACCGGATGGTTGTCGCCGAGCAGCGTCGGGCCGCCCAGGAACGGCGTGGGGTGCTCGGGGTCGTACCGGTAGCGGTCGGGCTCGGACTCGGGCGGCGCGTCCGTGGCCAGCGCGCCGTCCGGATGCAGGTGCCAGCGCTCCTCGCGCATGCCCGGCACGGGCCAGTCGGGGAAGTCGCGCCACTCGTTCGCGCCCGTGACGTACAGCCGGACCGGCAGCTCGCGCAGCGCGGACGGGTCGTCGAGCAGGTGCGCGCGGAACCAGTTCAGCGACTCGCCGACCGAGTCGCGCATCATCCGGCCGTCGGCGTGGAACCAGGGGCCGATGGTCAGGTACGGCCGCCGGCCGCCCGCCCGCAGCGCCGCGTAGTCCTTGATCTGCCAGGGCAGGAAGATGTCGTACCAGCCGCCGGTCATGTTGACCGGGGCGGACACCTCCGACACCGTCCGGGTGAAGTCGCGGCGGTCCCAGAACGGCGTGTCGGGGCCGTGGGTGAGCAGGTCCTGGAAGAACTTCTGCTGCGCGCCGGTCGCCAGCACGTCCAGCTCGGCCAGTGGCTTGCCGGACAGCGCCGCGCGGCGGGCGCGCCGCGGCGACATGATCCCGGTGGTCACCCCCGACAGCGGATGCTTCATCCGGGCGGTGAGGTCGACCCAGGTCAACGCCGCCTCCAGCGCGAACGTCCCGCCGACGTTCACCGCCTCCCGGAAGGACGACGCGGTGACCTGCATCGACAGCGCGCGCAGCTCCGGCCCGGCCTCGGCGGCGACCGCCCACTGCACGTACCCGAGGTAGCTGGGGCCGTGCATCGCGAACGTCCCGCCGAACCACGGCTGCCGCTTCAGCCACTCGATCGTGGCGAGGCCGTCCTCGCGCTCGTCGAGCGGCTCGAACACCCCGCCGGACCCGAACCCGCCGCGCACGCTCTGCACGACCGCCTGGAACCCGTGCGAGGCGAACGTCTGCCCGCACATCAGCCCGAACGGCCCGCGCCGCCCGTACGGCGAACGCACCAGCACGGTCGGCGGGCGCTCCACTCCCACCGGCGCGTAGTGGTCGGCGAGCAGCGTGACGCCGTCACCCGCCGGCACCTCGACGTCCCTGGTGACCTCGACCCGGTGGGGGCCGTTCCGCAGACCGAGCGCCGTGACCCCCAGGCGGCGCAGCATCCCCGTTCCTACCACCCGCCCGATCGTAATCCCCCGCACCGACGACCCCATCAGGCACTCCTCCCCAGTCCGGATGGTCTGCCCCAAGAGCCGCGAACCGGACGCGCGACGCGACTACGATCGATGCTTTGCCTGGAACGCCCGACGTGTGTGGAGGATGCCGGAGCATGCCTGAGTGGCCCGGTTGGGAACCGATCATCATCGCCGCGGCCGTCATGGCGGCGACCCTGGTGCTGGCCGTCGCGCTTCGCCTGTTCGCGAAGCGGCTGACGGCGCGCGCCGAGGACACCCGGTGGGCCTGGGACGACCTGGCCGCCCGCCTCCTGAAGGACCTGGCGCTGCCGCTCGGCGTGCTCGGCGGCGCCTGGCTGGCGGCCAACACCCTGCCCCTGCGGCACGGGACGATGGTCGCGACCGGCCGCGTCCTGACCGCCGCGACGGTCCTGTTCGTCTCGCTGGCGCTGGCCCGCCTGGTCGCCGGGATCATCGCGTCGGTCGCGCTGATCCGCCAGGGCACCGCCGCCAACGTCACCATCTTCACCAACATCAGCAAGGTCGTCGTGCTCGGCGTCGGCGTCCTGGTGATGCTGCAGAGCCTCGGCGTCTCCATCACGCCCCTGCTCGGCGCCCTCGGCGTCGGCGGCCTGGCCGTCGCGCTCGCGCTGCAGGACACCCTGGCCAACCTCTTCGCGGGCGTCCACGTCCTCGCGTCCCGCACGATGGAGCCGGGCGACTACATCAAGCTCAGCAGCGGGCAGGAGGGCTACGTCGTCGACATCAACTGGCGCAACACCTCCATCCGCACCCTGTCGGACAACATCGAGGTCATCCCGAACGCGACGTTCTCCAAGACGATCCTCACCAACTACCACCGCCCCGCGCAGGACATGTCCCTGCTGCTCCAGGCGAGCTGCGCCTACGACAGCGACCTGGACCACGTGGAGAAGGTCGTCATCGAGGTCGGCCACGAGATCATGGCCGAGGTCGAGGGCGGTGTGAAGGACGCCCAGCCCCTCGTCCGCTTCCACACCTTCGACGATTCCCGCATCCACTTCACCGTCATCCTGCGGACCGTCGAGTTCGGCGACCAGTTCCGCATCAAGCACGAGTTCGTGAAGCGCCTCCACCGCCGCTTCCGCCTGGAGGGCATCGAGATGCCCCCGCCCACCCGCAAACTCCTCCTCCCGAACCCCCGCCCCGACCACCCCCACCTCACCGACTGACAACCCCCACCAGCGGATTCCGGCGGCTCCCCAGAACCGAACGCGCCTACCGAAGCCGGTTGGCGCTCACCTGGTCGGCGCGAGTGTTTCGGCGCGCATGCCCGCTGCCGTCGGCAAAGCGTCCTGCGGAGCGACGTGGCGAGGCGTCCGTGACCGCGCTCGACTCGGCCCGGCGACGGTCACGACCAGGTGGGCGCCCTCGGCGTACGCGCGGACGCGGACGACGCCTCCGTCCGGGGAGTGATGAAGGCAGGAGCCGCCGAGGACGATGTCGGTGGCGCGGACCGGCCGGGCGGGAGCGCCGGCCGAGCAGGGACGCGCCGATCGTTGTCCGCGGTCAGGGCCGGACGGCGGGCAGAAGGACGTTGTCGACGAGCTCGGTGAGGAACTCGTCGGTGATGGCTCCCGCGTCGAGCGTGCAGCGGTACATGACCATGGCGGGGCCGGTCTCGGCGTTCATGGGCGTGGCGGCGGACGGCCGGACGTCGCCCCGCTCGACGCCGCGCTCCAGCGCGGCGAGGAGCAGCTGCTTGAGCGGACTGATCACACGGTCCCGGACGACGTCGCGCATGAGGTCCGTGGACTGCTCCCCGTCCTGCTTGAGGACCTGGAAGGCCGTCCCCCGGGTGGCGTCCACGACGCGCCGGTAGCAGGTCATCAGCTCCAGGAGGTCGTCCCGGATGTTGTCGTGGACGGGCATCTCGGCGGGCACCGGCAGGACGTGCTCAAGCGCGTCCGCGACCAGTTCCTCCTTGCTCGACCAGCGGCGGTAGAGCGCGGCCTTGCCCGTCTGCGCGGCCGCCGCGACCCCCTCCATGGTCAGCCGGATGTATCCGACCTCGGCCAACTGGTCGAGCGCGGCGTTCAGGATCGCGCTCTCCAGAGCCTCACCGCGCCGCCGCGTAGGCGTACTCACCACTCCCACCCTCCGATCGCTCCACCGCCCTAAAACGTACTCTCCGCCCCCACCCCGCCGCCCACCCACCACAACCCAGCCCGCCTCCCAGCACCCCACCCTCCAGCAAGGAATACCCGTGTGGCTCAACGGCACGGGCGGCGACGCCGCATAACAGGACCCCGACCGCCGCGGCCGAGCCCACAGCACTGCGCGCAGGCCGACGAGGAACTTGGTGGGCGTCAGGCATCAGTCAGTTCGCCCGGGCCGACCCCGTCAGCCGCCCCTTCGGACGTGAGGGGCGAACCTCGTCCGCCGCCCCCTTGGATGCCTGGGCCGACCTCGTTCGCCGGCCCCCTCAGGAACTGTGCCCTTGCGTTTACGAGCCTGGTCGGCCTCGTCCGAAGGATGCATCGGATCCCGCACCGCGACGGCCACCTCGGGTGGAGAACCGTCTTCGCTCGCCTCCGGCTTCGCTGCATCGGGCAGGTCACACCTTCGCGCACGGGCTGAGACCACTTCGCGAATGGTTCTAGCGCGGCCTCAGGGAGCGGCGTGCGGGGGAGTGCCCTGGATCGAGGGGCGTCGGCGGAAGGGACGTGCGGGGGAGTGGGGTGGCCGGAAGTGCTGTGCGCGGGAGGAAGGAACGGCGAAGAGGCGTAGGCGGAAGGGATGAGCGGCGGAGGGGCGTAGGCGGGAGGGATGCGGGCCTGAGAGGTGTGGACGGGAGGGATGAGCGGCGGAGAGGTGTGGGCGGGAGGGGTGTGGGGCTCAAGGATGCGGGCGGGACGGGCTTGGGGCTGAGGGTTGTGCGGGGCAACGCTGTGCGGCGCAGCGCTGTGCGAGGGGGCGCTGGGCGGGGGAGTTGCGTGTGGCGGAGAGGCGCTTGAGAGAGCAGCGTGCGGGCTTGGGAGGTGCGGAAACCGGGCGAGGGGGCGTGAGTCGAGGGCACACCGACGAGAGAAATAGTGAACGCAGGCGTTCCCTTTGTGGGGTTGGGGTGGTAGCTTCGGCGCATAGTGAACGCCACCGTTCCTTAAATCTGATCCTCTCGGAGGTCGTCTTGTCGACTGTTCCGGGCGGACGGGTGGGCATCGAGGAGATCCCGAACACCTCGTCGCCGCGTCCGTCGCCTGACTCCCCCCATCATCCCGGACTCGTGCTCGCGGTCATCGTCGGCTGCCAGCTCATGGTCGGGGTCGACACCTCGGTCGTCACCATCGCGCTTCCGGACGTCCGCGGCGCGCTCGATCTCTCCACGGGCGGGCTCGCCTGGGTGCAGAACGCCTACACGCTCGCGTTCGGCGGGCTTCTCCTGCTCGGCGGACGCGCGGGCGACATCATCGGCCGCCGCCGCGCGTTCGTCGGCGGGATCGTGCTGTTCACCCTCGCGTCGCTGCTCGGCGGCGTCGCCTCCAACGGCGGGGTGCTCATCTGCGCCCGAGCGTTGCAGGGCGCCGGGGCGGCGCTCGCCGCGCCCAGTGCGATGGCACTGATCGCCACCTTGTTCACCGGTGCGGCGCGGGTGCGTGCGCTCGGCATCTCCTCCGCGGTCACCGGAGCGGGCGGCGCGCTGGGGATGCTGCTCGGGGGCGTGCTCACGGACGTGTCCTCGTGGCGGCTGGTGTTCTTCATCAACCTTCCCATCGGTGTGGCGATCACGCTGGCGGCGCCCCGGGTGCTCACCGAGCTCCCGCGCCGCGCGGTCGGGATCGACGTCGCCGGTGCGGTGACCGGCACGGTCGGCCTGACGGCTCTCGTGTACGGGCTCGTCCGGACCGGCTCGGAGGGCTGGCGCGACGTACCGGTGCTGGCCGCACTAGGCGCGGCCCTCCTGTTGTTCGTGGCGTTCGTCCTGGTCGAGGCACGAGTACGGCATCCGCTCGTTCCCCTGCGGCTGCTCACCGACCGGCGGCGCGCGGGCGCGTTCGTCGTCCTGACGGCCGTGGCCTGCGGGATGTTCGGCGGCTTCTTCTTCCTCACCCAGTACATCCAGCAGGAGCTCGGGTACGGGCCGCTGAAGGCCGGGGCCGCGTTCCTCCCGATCGTGGGCACGCAGTTCGCGGTGGTGCGCCTCGCGCCGAGACTGCTCGGACGGTTCGGCGCGCGGACGCTGGTGACGACCGGCGCTCTGCTCGTGACGCTGGCCATGCTCTGGCTGACCGCTCTCGACCCGGACCAGGGCTACGCCACCGGACTCCTCGGCCCGTTTGTGCTGTACGGCGCCGGCGGCGGTCTCACGGTGATGCCGCTCATGGCGACCATTCTGGGCAGTGTGACGCCGGAGGACTCGGGAGCCGCCGCCGGTGTCGCGCAGACGGTGCTGTGGTCCGGCGCGAGCCTCGGAGTGTCCGTCATGGTGACGGTCTTCGACGCGATCGCCCCCCGCTCGGGCGGGCCCGCCGCCACCGACGCCCTCGCCGGGACGTTCGTCACCGGAGCGGCCTTCGGCCTGGTCGCCTCGCTCATCGCGTTCCTCACCCTTCGTTCGGCACGGCCGTCGGACTGAGCCGACGTCCACGATCGGACCGGCACCGGCGACGCCCGCCATCGGACGTCCCGGTGCCTCCATCGTGCCCAGCCGTCACCCTGACGGGAAAGCCGAAGGGCTGACTGTGGATAACCCACTGAAATGCCTGGTCAGACGGCATCCCGAAACCGATGCCAGGGGCGGCTCTCCAGATCTCCGCGCCGCTTACGGAGAAGGCCGTGAGGTGACCGGGGCGCACGACTCAGCCCAAAGAAGAATGCTCGTCATTGGCTACGCCGCTCACCATCGGCAATCAAGACAAGTCCGCGTCCGACCGTTCGGTAGGGCGCGTGCGCCGCTTCTCGTCCGGCGCAGATGCCCGGTCACGCCTCGCGGCGGCTGCTCTCCGCGACGCGCTCCGCGCTCCGGTCAGCGTGCCCGTTCGTGGACCAGTCCGCCGCGGCCATCCGGCTGCCCAGGCTGTCGTCGCGGTACTTCAGGTGCTTCTCCAGCGCCACCAGCGACCCGTGGTCCGGGAAGGTGTGGAAGCGCACGTCGTCCGCGAGCGCGCGCATGATCTGCAGGCCGCGTCCCGACTCGGCGGTCGGCGCGGCGCCCTTCTCGGCGGCCTCGACGGCCTGGATGTCCACGCCCCGCCCGGAGTCGATCACCCGGATCATGCACCGCTCGTCGACGATGGTCAGCCGCACGGTGTACTCGTCGCCCGCTCCGGCGTGCCGGATCACGTTCGTGCACGCCTCGGTCAGCATCAGCTCGATGTCGTCGCAGATCGACTCGTCCACCCCCAGGGCGGCCAGTGACGCGTTGAGCAGCCGCCGCGCGGCCGGGACGCTCGTGCTGTCCCCGGGCAACCGCAACTCCAGGTTGATCTCCACGTTGCTCAACGCCTCCCCGCGCGTCGTCGGCCTCACGGCTGTATCGGTCGTCTAAGGCCTGCCCTCACCCCGGGCCCCAAACCTGTCCCTGCCTCCACACGGCCCATACGCTCCCACCCCGAGGGGGCCTCAGGGCGGACCGCCACACCGCGGACGAGCAGGTCAGGACGCGTGCGGCGCGGGTGCTCCCGGGCGCGGTCCGGTGGGCCAGTCATCACGTTCGACGAGGCGCAGGACCAGGGCGGCGATGTTCCAGGCGTCATCCACGCCGCTGTGGTGGCGTCCTTCGAGCGGAAGGCGGGCGTGCTTGAGAGCGCCCGCCATACCGAGCTTCTGCGGAAGGCGGTGCGCCTCGGACCACAGGGCCTTCACGTTCACATGACGACGGCCGAACGGATACCGGACGCCGACGGCCGCCGTCTGCCGCTCGAACTGCTTCCGGTCGTAGTCGCCCCAGCTCGCCCACGCGCGCGTATGAGCCCAGTGCTCGCGCTCCAGGAGCGCGCACGCCTCGGAGAACGAGACGCCGGTGTCCACCTCGTCCTGGGTGAGACCGGTCAGCCGCGTGCAGAACTCGCTCACCCGCGACCGCTGGGGACGGACCAGTACGCGGTGCCTTTCGACACGCTCGCGCGCGGGGACGTCCACCACGCAGAGGCCGATCTCGATGATCTCGTTGACCTGGCCCGGCGGACGGGATCCCTCCCAGCAGGTGGCCTCGATGTCGACCACGTTCACGTAGCGCCCGAAATCCTCCATGCGCGGCACCGTAACGGCGGACGGACGTCGTCCGCGACCGGATATCCGCTGCCGGCCGGCCGCTCAGCCGCGCCGGCGGAGCGGCGCGTAGGAGTCGACGTACTCCTGCCCCGACAGCTTCTGGATGGCCTGCATGACCTGGTCGGTCGCGTGCCGGACGGCCTCGCGGTCCCGCTCCTCGCCGGTGAACGTCATCGGCTCGCCGAACCGCACCTCGACCTTGCCCGTCTTCGGGAGGTACTTCCCGTGCGACCGCAGCCGGTCGGTGCCGACGAGGGCGACCGGGACGACCGGCGCGCCCGTCCGCAGCGTGAGCCGCCC
>NZ_JBFAOF010000148.1:0-11390 GCF_040675125.1 Spirillospora sp. NPDC049652
GGCTCGCCGACCAGGTGCTGGACGGGGACCGGGTGACGGTCGCGTCCCTGGCCGGCGCGATCCTGTCGATCCTGCCCGCCGCGCCGGGCCCGATGGCGGCCGCGGCGACCGTGACCGTGTACGACCTGGCCCGGGACGTCAGCGACGACGGTGTCCGCGCGCTGGTCTCGCACCTGGAGGCGCTGCCGCGCACTGACCTGGCGGACGTCCTGGACGACGTCCTGGAACTCTCCTGCGGTGTCCTGACATCGCTGCAGGCCGCGGCGCGGGAGGAGTCGGAGAACACCCCGGGTGGGACTGCGGGCGAGGCCGCCGGCGGTGCCGGGCCGGTGGAGCCGGGTGAGGGCGTCACCACCCGGCTGACGGGGCCCGGGAGCGTGGCGGTGTACTACCTGGCGGCCGGAATGGATCTGTTCCTGGACCAGTCCGATGTCCGGACGCTGCTACAGATGGCCGAGTCCGGAACCTCACCGCTGGTGTGCTGGCTGTGCGACGACCCGATCGAGGTCGCCGCGTCCGCGTCGGTCAACCTGGGGTTGCAGATCCCGGTGGGCCGCGAGGATGCTCCGCTGGTGCCGGTGTGGACGCACCCTGGGTGCGGCCGCCCCCGGATCTGGACGGCGCAGCAGGTCGACGCCGCTTGCCACGGGCGCGGCCTTCCCGTTCACGGCGCCGCGCCGACCCCGCCGTCCCCCGGGCCCCGCGATCAGGCCGAAGCCGACTGGTCACCTCCAGCCTGGTCCGCCTTGGCGGCACGGTCTACCCGCTGCTGGTGGTCCAGCCCGGCACCCCGCACGCGCACGGGACCGGCGGCCATCACGCCGACATGCTCTCCATCGGACTGCGCCCGGTCGACTTGTACCAGGGGCGGGTGGAGGAGGTAGAGGCGTGGACGATGCACATGGACCGCGGCCGCGTCGCCCGGATCACGCGACGCGGCGCAGGCGCCTGGTGGGTCGCCGACGCCGGACCGGCATTGTTGACGGGCAGTGGCGGACGGTGGGCAAGTCCCGCCGCGCGGCGGTGCTGGTGGTCCTGCCGCCCGGGTGGCTCACCGACCAGCACCTCGACGACCCCTCCGAGCGGATGCTGCAGGCGTGCACCGAGCAGGTCGCGACCGGTGGGCTGATGCAGCTGAGGGGGACGTTCTCGTGAAAGGCCGGTCGGACACCGCGCCGGTCCCCGCGTCCGCGTCTGCTTCCGGGTCCGCGTCTGCGTCCGCGGCTGGGAGCGGGAAGGGCAGGTCGCGGCGGACCGTCGCCCATACGCCGCGCGAGCTGGCCGCCGCGCTGGGCTGGAGCGACGGGCAGATGGACAGGGCCGTCGCAGCCCACGTCCTGCCGCCCTTCGACCTGAAGACCCCCCGGTGGTCAGGGCCGCTGGTCGACCAGATCCTCGCGGACGCCGAGCGGTACGCCGCGGCGATTCCCGATCTGGTGGACGACCAGCAGATGCGGGACCTGCTCGGATGGGACTACGGGCAGTGGCGCCGCGCAGCCGACGCCGGGCTGCTGCCCGACCCCGACCTCGGGCGATTCTGGACCCGCGCGGCCGCCGAGCACCTGGCCGCCCGCGGCGGCGCGCTGGCCGAGCAGATCCCGCCCCCGCCGATGGGCGCGCGCCGCTGCGCCGAGCTGCTCGCCGACCGCACCGGCCTGCCGGTCGACTACGACGACATCGGCGCCCTGGCCGAACGCGGCCTGACCAGCGTCGTGGACTACCACGACGTCAGGCCCCGCCGCTCCTTCCCGCTGTACGACGTCGCGGCCCTCGAGCAGATCGCCGGCGACGCCGACAGCATGGCGGTGCTGGCCGAGGTGATCGCCGACCGCCAGGCATGGCTCGCCGCATCGGCCACCACCGAGCAGGCGCTGGAGCTGCTGCCCGGCTGGACCGAACACGACCTGCTCCGCCAGGCCCGCACGCGGAACCTGACCACCGGGCGGGGCGGCCGGTGGCCCCTCGCCGGCATCGCCGAGCTCAGCGGCGACCGGGACCTGGTCGACCAGGTCCGCCGCGCCCAGCTGCTGTGGCCGCGTGAGGCGACCGACCTGCTCGGCATCCGCCCCACCGACTGGCAGCACCTGGTCAACGCCCAGCTGATACGCCCCGCCGGCGAAACCGACTGGAAACCGCCCTGGCAGCGCGAACCGATCACCACGGCGCTGTACCGACGCGGTGATGTCGAGGACTCGGCGGCCTGGCCCGGCCCGGACCTGCCGCTCCTGCGCATCGCCGAGCCGGACGAGCAAGCCAAGGGTGATCCCCCGGAGCCAGGCTCGCCAGAGGCCGGCTGATCGGCGCCGGGCGGGCGGGTACGTCAGACGCGTCCGGTGCCCTCGCAGAGCTGGCAGGCTCCCGGCGGAAGCCACCCGATGACGGTCTCGCCGTCGCGCGGACTGCAGACCGTCCGGGGCGGACCGTCCGGGGCGGACCGTCCGGGTCCGCCGATGCGGTGGTCGACCTGAACCTCGTCGTCCATCTGCGCCGCGAACACTCGTCGACCACCTGGGTTGCTGGACGGGGCCGTTCGCCCAGTACATGTCCCGCCGCTCACCATCATCGCCCCACCGCCCGACCTCGGGGGTCGTTAACGAACGTGTCACCCACCGCAAACGAGGGCCTTGCGGGGCGGTGACCGGCGAGGCCCTGCTCGTCCCTACTCGGCCTGTCGTTGGGGAAGCTGCGAGGAAGGACACGCGATCGCGTTGAGCCTGGCCAGCGGGGGTCTTCGGAGGCGCGGTTTGGGAGGCCGCCCGGCCGCAGCTGCTTGAGGCGCTGGAATTGGAGGCCGAACCCGCCGGATCGGCGTCCCGCTTCACTTTGCGAACCCCGACGAGCCGGACCTACCCGTGAGCAGGCGCATGTCCGTCCCGTGCAGAACAAGCGCAAGGCGGTGCTCCGCCCTCAGCGCGAGGGTGACGGCTACGAGATAGACGAACCAGCCATCGGTATCGCCGTCCCACAGGGCCTCAATTGCCGTCGGCTTCTGGGGCAGAGCCTGGATCTTGGCCGTGAGCGCTTCGAGGTCCAGCGGGGCGGTTGGCGATCGAGTGAAGCGCTGCCCAAGATCCGCGAAGCGCTCCACGACGACATCCAGGCACTCGCAGAGCCCCGGCCGCGGTTCATCGAATGCTCCGCGTATCACGCGGACTGCATGAATCTTGTGGCCTTGCATCACATGCGCATCGACCTGGGTCACGCACCTCCTCAGACAAGGGCTCCCATAGGGGGTGCTTCATGACCGTATTCAACCGGAACGCGCATCAGCACGGCCTGTGGCGCTAACCCGGACACCAACTGCTCGCTAACGCCACTGGCCGAGTGGTTGCTGCTCAAGCTCCGTGAACGCGTGGCACCGGTTGCGCGTCGGAGCATCAAGCGGTTCTCATCGGGCGAGGCTGGGCCGAAGAGGAGGACGATGCGATGGCCGACGGCGGGAAGCCGACGAGCGGGTCTGCGGATGAGCCTGGCGGGCTTCTGCTCACCGCATCGCAGTCGGCGAGCCCACAATGAATGTCGCGGTGCTTTGGGTGGAGGTCGAGCCGCAGCTCGGCCCTGGAGAGACAGCCGACGTTCGGCTGGCTCCGCTGGATTTCGAGCAGTGGCGGCATCTGAGGCCGGGGGACGTGATCGCCATGCACGAGGCCCGACCCGTGGCCGGAATCGCCGAGATCATCGAGGTCCTGCCCCCTCGTGGCTGAGGTCGCTGGGAGACCACATCTGGCGGCCGTCCATCAACATGAAGATCGCCGCACCTGGCCGTCGGGGCCGACGTGGTCGGGCGTCGCCGGCTGTGGGGGCGGGGTGGGGTGCCGGTGTGGTTCTGGGTCTTGGCCGGGGGGACGAAACGGGGTGGTGGGGGTGGTTGGAGCGGACGAGGTCGGGGCGGGTTCGGCTGGCTAACGTAGGCCGGATGACGAGGCTTGATGAGGTCGCGGAACGGCTGCGGGTCCGGCTGCCGGGGCTGGCGGAGGAGAACGGGGTGCCGGGGGTGGCCGTGGCCATCGGCATCGGCGGGGACCTGGCCGAGGCGGCGGCCGGGGTGCTGAGCACGGCGACGGGGGTGGAGGCGACGGTCGACTCGGTGTTCCAGATCGGGTCGGTCACCAAGGTCCTGACCGCGACGCTCGTCATGCAGCTGGTCGCCGAGGGCGCGATCGAGCTCGACGCTCCGGTGGACGCCTACCTGCCGGGTTTCCGGGCCGGGTTCCCGGAGGTGACCGTCCGACAGCTGATGTCGCACACCGCGGGCTTCGAGGGGGACGTCTTCACCGACACCGGTAAGGGCGACGACTGCCTGGTCCCCTACGTGGACCTCCTCGCGGAGATGCCGCAGATCTTTCAGCCGGGCGCGATGTTCTCCTACAACAACGCGGGCTACAGCGTGCTGGGACGGATCATCGAGGTCGTGCGGGGCCGGCCGTTCGACGCGTGCATGCGCGACCACCTGTTCACGCCGCTGGGCATGACGCACGCGGCGAACGACCCCTACGAGGCGATCCTGCATCGGGCCGCGGTGGGGCATCTCGGCGGGAGGCCGAGCCCGGTGTGGGCGATGGCCCGGTCGAACGCGCCGGCGGGGTCGATGCTGGCCATGACGGCGAGGGACTTGGTGGCCTTCGCCAAGGCGCATCTGGCCGACGAGAGCCTGCGCGTCATGCGCGAGCCGCAGGTCACGTTGCCCGACATCGGCTGGGGGACGGCGTGGGGGCTGGGCTGGGAGCTGTACGACCTGCCCGGCGGGCTGGTCTTGGGGCATGACGGGAACACGATCGGCCAATCGGCGATCCTGCGCGTGGACCCGGCACGTGAGGTGGTCGTGGTGGTGCTGACCAACGGCGGGAACCCGAAGCCGCTGCGGGAGGAGATCAGCGGGTGGGTGCTGGAGCAGCCGGAGAAGCCGGTCCCCGATCCGGCGGCCCGCCCGGACGCGCGCCGCGTCGCCGGCACCTACGTGTCGTCCACGAGCCGGACCACGGTCAGCGAGGACGCCGAGGGCCGGCTGTGGCTGGACCAGGTGCCGCTGGGCATCGCGGCGGAGCTCGGCGACGAGCCGTTCCGGACCGAGCTGGCCGGCTGGCGCGGCGATGCGCTGCTGCCCGTCGCGCCCGGTCACGGGCCGGTGGCGTTCCTGGGCGATGACGGCCGGGGAAGGGCGCTCTACCTGCACACCGGCCGCGCGGATGTCCGCTCCGGCGCGCCTTCGGACGTCCGCGCGGATGCTCCTGCGGATGTGCGGGCGGCGGTATGTGCACCCGGACGAAACGGAGGCTGAACATTCGCCGGACCGGACGAACACCGGCCGTGGTAGGGCCCCCACTATCGTCCAATGGATGCGCGGAAGAACCTGATCGTCCACGGCCTGTCCGTGGAGATCAGGCGTGGTGACCGGCTAGTCAGGCCCGTCGCGGACGTCACCTTCGAGCTGGGCCGCGGGGAGACCCTCGGGATCGTCGGCGAGACCGGGTCCGGCAAGTCCATGACCGGCCTGGCGGTCATGGGGATGCTGCCGGCCGGCGGCCGGGTGACCGGCGGGTCGATCGAGCTCGGCGGCCGCGACCTGCTCGCTGCCGACCCCCGCCGGTACCGGGGCCGCGAGATCGCGATGATCTTCCAGGACTCGCTGACCTCGCTGAACCCCACCAAGAGGATCGTCGACCAGGTGGCCGAGCCGGTCCGGCTGCACCGCGGCGGCTCCCGGCGGGCCGCGCGGGACCGGGCCCGGGAGATGCTGGCCCGGGTCGGCGTCCGGCGGGACGGCTATCCGCACCAGCTGTCCGGCGGGCAGCGCCAGCGGGTGATGATCGCTATGGCGCTGGTCTGCGAGCCGGAGATCGTCATCGCCGACGAGCCCACCACGGCCCTGGACGTGACGGTCCAGGCCGAGATCCTGGACCTGCTCGACGAGCTGCGGGCCCAGCGCGGCATGTCGATGATCCTCATCACGCACGACATGGGGGTCATCGCGCAGCGGGCGGACCGGGTCGGGGTGATGTACGCCGGGCGGCTGGTCGAGTCCGCGCCCACCGCCGAGATCTTCGAGCGGACGCGGCACCGCTACACCCGGGCGCTGCTGTCGTCGATCCCGACGCTCGCGCAGGACAAGGGCGAGGAGCTGTTCAGCATCCCCGGCTCCCCGCCCGACCTGGCGCGGCCCGAGCCGGGCTGCCCGTTCGCGCCCCGCTGCGACGCGGCGTCCGACAAGTGCCGCGCGGAGCTGCCGCCGCTCACCGGCACCTTCGCCTGCTGGCATCCGGTCGAGGGCCCGGTCCCGTCGGCGGACCGCAGGCGGTTCCAGCCGGGCGAGACCGGGGAGACGCTGTTGCGCGTCATCGACCTCGTCCGCGAGCACCCGGCCGGACGCCGGACCGTCAAGGCGGTGTCGGGCATCAGCTTCGAGGTGGCGGCCGGGAAGACGTTCGGCCTGGTCGGCGAGTCGGGCTGCGGCAAGTCGAGCCTGGGCCGCCTGCTGGTCGGCCTGGACCGGCCGGACCGCGGCGAGATCGTGTTCGCCGGGGAGAAGGTCACCCGCCCGCGCCGGGCCGTCCAGATGATGTTCCAGGACTCCAGCGCCGCCCTGGACCCGAGGATGCGGATCGGGCGGATCCTCCGCGAGCCCCTGGCGATCCACGACGTCGGCGACCGGCGCGAACGCGTCGAACGGCTGCTGGACGACGTCGGGCTGCCCGAGAGCGTCCTGGACCGCTACCCCTACGAGCTGTCGGGCGGGCAGCGCCAGCGCGTCGGCCTGGCCCGCGCGCTCGCCCTGGACCCGCAGGTTCTGGTCGCCGACGAGCCGGTCAGCGCTCTGGACGTCTCCATCCGCTCCCAGGTGCTGAACCTGATGCGCCGCGTCCAGGCCGAACGCGGTCTGAGCGGCGTCGTGATCTCCCACGATCTGGCGGTCGTGCGGTACCTGGCCGACCGGGTCGGCGTCATGTACCTCGGGAAGCTCGTCGAGACGGGCACGACCGACGAGGTGTTCGGCGCCCCGGCCCACCCCTACACCGCGGGCCTGCTGGCCGCCGTCCCGGAGGGCGAGCGGACCGGGACGCCGGTGCGCGGCGAACCGCCCAGCCCCGTCGATCCGCCCAGCGGATGCCGGTTCCGCACCCGCTGCGCCCTGGCCACCGACAAGTGCGCCCAGGAAGAACCGCCGATGACGGCGCTGGCCGGCGGCCACCAGGTGGCCTGCCACTACCCGCTGCAGGAGGGAAGCGATGGCTAGGTACGTCCTGCACCGGCTGGCGGTGTCGGCGCTGGTCCTGCTCGGGATCTCGGCGGTGGTGTTCTTCATGCTGCACCTGGTCTCGGACAGTCCGGGCCGGATCGTGCTCGGCCAGCGCGTGTCGCCCGAGGCGGTCGCGGCCTTCAACCACCAGCACGGCTTCGACCGGCCGGTGGTCGTGCAGTACCTCAGCTACCTCAAGCAGCTGCTGCGCGGCGACCTCGGCCGGTCCTACAAGCTGAACGAGGACGTCTCCACCCTGATCGCGCAGAACGCGGGCCGCAGCGCGATGCTGTCGCTGGCCGGGCTCGTCGTGGCGCTGGCCGTGGCGGTGCCGCTCGGCATCCTGCAGGCCGTCCGGCGCAACGGCCTGATCGACCGGACGGCCACCGCCGTGTCCTACATGCTGTACGCCACGCCGTCGTTCCTGCTCGGGCTGGCGCTGATCGCGGTGTTCAGCCAGCGGCTGGACCTGTTCCCCGCCGAGGCGTCCCAGTCGCACTCGCCGTGGGCGGTCCTCACCGACCCGCGGGCCATGGCCCTGCCGGTGATCACGCTGGCGGCGGGCAGCGTCGCGGTGTTCGCGCAGTACCAGCGCTCCTCGGCGCTGGACCAGCTCGGCCAGGACTACATCCGGGTCGCGCGGGCCAAGGGCCTGCCCGAGCGGCTGGTCCTGACCCGGCACCTGCTCCGCAACGCCTGCATGCCGCTGATCACGCTGGTCGGGACGCTCGTCCCGACGCTGCTCGCCGGCAACGTCATCGTCGAGTCGCTCTTCAACTACCCCGGCCTCGGCCTGCTGTTCCTCAACAGCCTGCAACGCGAGGACTATCCCCTGCTCCTCGCCTACACCCTCATGGGCGGCCTCCTGACCGTCGCCGGCAACTTCCTCGCCGACGTCCTGGTCGCCGCCGCCGACCGCCGAATCGAGGTGCGGAGATGAGACGGCACCCGCTCGCGCTCGCCGGTGGCCTGCTCCTGCTGGCCATCGTCGGGTTCTGCGTCCTCGGTCCGCTGCTCCACCCGACCAACCAGACCGACGTGGACGTCGTCAACGCGGCCCTGCCGCCCGGCGGGGGCCATCCGCTCGGCACCGACACCAACGGGTTCGACGTGCTCGGGCGGCTGATGGCCGGCGGCCGGGTGTCGCTGCAGATCAGCCTGCTGGCCGCGGTCGTCGCGACCACGATCGGCACGCTCTACGGCGCCATCGCCGGGCTGGCGGGCGGCGTGGTCGACGGGGTCATGATGCGGCTGGTCGACGTCATGCTGTCGATCCCGTTCCTGTTCTTCGTGCTGATCCTGTCGGCCCGGTTCCACGCGGACGCGGTCTCGCTGAGCCTGGTCATCGGCGGCTTCTCCTGGCTGCTGTCGGCCCGGCTGGTGCGCGGGGAGGTGCTGACGCTCCGGGTCCGGGAGTACGTCCTCGCGGCCAAGGTCATGGGCGCCTCGCGGCGGCGGGTGGTGTTCACCCACCTGATCCCCAACGCGCTCGGCGTGATCATCGTCAACGCCACCTTCCAGGTGGCGGACGCGATCATCGTGGTGTCCGCGCTCGGCTTCCTCGGCTTCGGCCTGACCTACCCCGCCGCGGACTGGGGCAGCCAGCTGGCCAGCGGCGTCACCTACATCTCCGCCGACTACTGGTGGCTGGTCCTGCCGGTCGGCGCCTGCATCATCCTCACCGTCCTCGCCCTCAACCTGCTCGCCGACGCCCTGCGGGACACGATCGGCCGCCCCACCTCAGCAAGGAGCTAGCACATGCGCGGACGCCTCTCGAGCGGGCTCGTCGCCCTGCCCACCCTCCTCGCGCTGCTCACCGCGACCGCCTGCGGTGGTGGTGGCGCCGGGACGGCCAAGGGCATCATCTCGGCGCCCCCCAAGCAGACCGGCACCCCCAAGGACGGCGGCACGGCCGTCGTGGCGCTGACCCCGGGCCTCAGCCCGAACTTCATCTACCCCTACCCGCCGGCCTCGGCGAACGGCACCGTGATCGCGCGCGGCCAGCTGTGGCGCTCGCTGTACCGGCCGAGCGGCGACGGGAGCCAGATCGTCGATCCCGCGCTGAGTCTGGCCGAGCCGCCGGTCTACAGCGCCGACCGCAGGACGGTCACGATCAGGATGAAGGACTACAAGTGGTCGACGGGCCGGGCCGTCACCGCCGGCGACGTCGTGTTCTCCCTGGACCTGCTGAAGGCGGCGCTGGCCGAGAGCCCGGCGAACTGGAGCTTCTACACCCCCGGCCAGTTCCCGGACGGCGTGACCGCCAAGGCGACCGCGCCCGACACGCTGACGCTGACGCTGAAGACGGCCTACAACCCGTCCTACCTGCTGTCGATGCTGGCGCTGCTGTACGTCATGCCGTCCCAGGAGTGGAACATCGCCAAGACCGGCGGACCGCACCTGGACAGCTCGCAGCCCAGGAACGCCAAGGCGATCTACACCTATCTCACCAAGCAGTCGGGTGACCAGAAGACCTTCGCCAGCAACCCGCTGTGGCAGGTGGTCAACGGGCCCTACAAGCTGAAGAGTTTCGACCCGACGACCGGGTCGTTCTCCCTGACCGCCAACAGGTTCTACAGCGGGCCGGGTGAGAAGCGCCTGGACCAGGTCGACTTCAAGGCGTTCACCTCCGCCTCGGCTGTGCTCAACCAGTTCAAGGCGGGCAACCTCACCGTCGGCACGCTGGACTCCACGTTCATCTCGCAGGCCGCCGCGCTCAAGGCCAAGGGCTACACCGTCTACAGCAGCCCGGCCCCCGCCCGCTTCGACGCGCTCACCATCAACTTCAAGAACACCGTCGGCGGCTTCGACAAGGTGATCGCCCAGCCGTACGTGCGGCAGGCGCTCCAGCGGCTGATCGACGGCAAGAGGTATATCACCAGCCGCGGCATCTACGACGGCGCCGGGTCGGAGAACTACAGCACCGTGGGGGCCGACTCGCCCTACCCGCCGTCCTTCGGTGACCGGCCGCCCTACCCCCACGACCCGGCCGCGGCCAGGAAGCTGCTCACCGACCACGGCTGGAAGGTCGTGCCCGGCGGCGCGACCACCTGCGAGCAGCCCGCGCTGTGCGGGCCGGGGATCAAGCGGGGGCAGACGATCGGGTTCACGATCGCCTCGGCCAACACCCCCGCCTACGTCGGCGCCCGCGACATCGCGTTCGTGTCGGCGGCCAAGAAGCTCGGCATCGACGCCAAGATCGTCACCAAGTCGCTGAACTTCATGTACCAGAACTACGGCAACCCGTTCGCCCCGGCCAAGACCAACGAATGGGCGATGCAGGACAACGGGCCGCTCTACCTCGCCGTGGGCTACCCGAGCAGCAACACCGTGTTCAACACCGGCGGCAGCTTCAACCTCGGCTCCTACGCCAACCCCGCGACCGACAAGCTGATCAACGCCTCGACGTTCGGCGCCGACCCCAAGGCCCTCTCGGCGGAGGCCACCGCGCTCGCCACGGACCTGCCCGTGCTGTTCTTCCCGACCCCGAACACCCTGGTCGTCTGGAAGAACACGCTGTCGGGGCCGACCGCGTCGTTCAAGGCCCTGCTGAGCTACCTGTACACGCCGGAGCAATGGTACTTCCACGACTGATCACCGAGCTGCCCCGCGACGTGCGCGTGGTGGCGCTCGGCGAGAGCGCGCACAACATCACCGAGTTCTACGAGCTCAAGCACCGGATCCTGCGCTACCTGGTGGAGGAGCACGGCTTCACCGCGTTCGTGATGGAGTCGGGGTTCGCCGAGGGGCTGGGCGTGGACGCCTGGCTCCGCGGCGTCCCGGGCAAAGTCGCGGACGCGCCGGCCGGGGCGGGCGTCGCGACCGGGGCGGATGTCGCGGACGTGGCCCGGGACGGCATCACCTACCGCTTCGGCGAGGCCGCGCCGATGCACCGGCAGCTGGAGTGGATGCGCGCCGCCGGGGTCGGCTTCTACGGGATGGACCTGCCCGGGTCGTCCACCTCACCGGGGCCCGCCGTCCGGGTGATCGCCGAGCGGACGCCCGGCCGGGACCTGCGCGAGCTGGTCCGGCGCAGCGACCTGGGCGGACGGACCGAGGCGGCGGTGCGGTGGGCGGCGCTGCCGTCCGCCGAACGGGACGTGCTGCTGTGCGACCTGCGTGCCCTGGCCGTCCACGCCGGGAGCTCGCCGGACGC
>NZ_JBFAOF010000149.1:0-11375 GCF_040675125.1 Spirillospora sp. NPDC049652
TGTAAGAGTCGACGCCGGCGGCGGCGACGTCGTCGCCGAAGCGTCCGCCAGTGGGACTCCCCCCGGATCTCGCCCACCGCCGTCGACCTGCTCGACCAGGACGCGACCCGCCGCTTCGCGGACGCGGTCGTCTCCGAGCACGGCCGCGTGGACGGGCTGATCCACCTGGTCGGCGGCTGGCGCGGCGCGCCGTCCTTCGCCGCGACCGACCTCGCGGACTGGACGTTCCTGCACGACCAGATCGTCCGGACGCTCCAGCACACCACGCTCGCCTTCCACGACGCGCTGCGCGACGCGCCGTCCGGACGGTTCGCCATGGTGTCCCAGCCGGCCGCCCGCCGTCCCGATGCCGGTTCGGCCGCCTACGGCGCGGCCAAGGCGGCCGCCGAGACCTGGACCCGGGCGATGGCCGCCTCCTTCGCGTCCGCGAGCGAACCCGCCGGGAGCGCCGCGACGATCCTCGTGGTGCAGGCGCTGGTCGGCGAGGCCAAGCCGGGGCTGACGCACGTGACCGACCTCGCCGCGACCGTCGCCGGCCTCTGGGATCGGCCCTCCTCCGAGTTGAACGGAACCCGTCTTGAGCTCTTCTGACGTCCACCACGGCTTCGGCAGCGACAACCACGCGGGTGTCCACCCCGAAGTGATGGCCGCGCTCGCCGAGGCGAACGACGGCTACCAGGTCGCCTACGGCTCGGACGCGTGGACCGAACGCCTCGACCAGGTCGTCCGGCGCCATTTCGGCCCGAACGCCGCCGCCTACCCCGTGTTCAACGGCACCGGCGCGAACGTCGTCGGGCTGCAGGCGATGTGCGAACGCTGGAGCGCGGTGATCTGCGCCGACTGCGCGCACATCAACAGGGACGAGTGCGGTGCGTCCGAGCATGTGGGCGGCCTGAAGCTGATCCCGCTGCCCTCCGTGGACGGGAAGCTGACACCCGAAGCGGTCGCGCGCTACACGGGAGACGTCGGGAACGTGCAGCGCTCCCAGCCCTCCGTCGTGTCGATCACCCAGGTCACCGAGGTCGGCACCGTCTACACCCCGGACGAGATCGCGGCCATCGCCTCGCGCGTGCACGAGCTCGGCATGTTCCTGCACATGGACGGCGCCCGCCTCACGAACGCGGCGGCCTCCCTCGACGTCCCCCTCCGCGCGATCACCACCGACGTGGGCGTGGACGTGCTTTCGTTCGGCGGCACCAAGAACGGCATGATGCTCGGCGAGATGGTCGTCGTGCTGAACGACGACGCGGTGCGCGGCACGGCCTACCTGCGCAAGTCGAGCATGCAGCTCGCGTCCAAGATGCGCTTCGTGTCGGCCCAGTTCGTCGCGCTCCTGGACGGCGACCTGTGGGAGCGCAACGCGCGCCACGCGAACGCGATGACCCGCCTGCTCGCCGACCAGGTCCGGGACGTGCCGGGCGTCGAGATCGTCCGTCCGGTGGACGCGAACGCGGTCTTCGCGCGACTCCCCGAGAAGGCCGCCGAACGCCTCCGCGAGCACTTCTCCTTCCACGGCGATCCGACGCAGGAGGTCCGCTGGATGTGCGCCTTCAGCACCACGGAGGCCGACGTCAACGCCTTCGCCGCCGCCCTCCGCAAGTCGATGGCCGACTGAATCCCCGCCCACGTCCGCCCGCCTCCGCCGCGCGACAAGGAGCGCCCCGCGCCTGCCCGGCGCCGCCTCGGAACGCCCGTCCCGACCCGGCGGCGCCGGGCGGCCGGCGCCAGGCGACGGACCTCACCCTCCGTCCCAAGCGAACGCTCGATTGGTCGTTCGGGTTATCGTGGTACCGAACCCGATTCGGCACCCCCGGAGGTGAGCCCGATGGCCAACCGCAGCTTCGTCGTCGGCGTGGGCATGACCAAGTTCGAGAAGCCGGGCTCCCGCGACTGGGAGTACCCGGACATGGCCAAGGAGGCGGTGGGCAGGGCTCTCACCGACGCGGGCGTCGCCTACGACGCGGTCGAGCAGGCGTACGCCGGGTCGGTGTACGGGGCGATGGGGCAGCGCGCCCTGTACGAGGTCGGCATGACGGGACTGCCGGTCATGACGGTCTCCAACGCGTGCGCGACCGGGTCGAGCGCGCTGTACCTGGCACGGCAGGCGGTGCGGGGCGGCCTGGCCGACTGCGTCCTGGCGCTGGGCATGGAGAAGATGCAGAAGGGTTCGCTGGGCGCGGGGGTCGGCAAGTCGTCGGTGACGATCGTCGACCACCACCTGCGTTCCATGACGGCCGCGCGCCCCTGGGAGATGGACAAGGCCCCCATGCCGCAGATGTTCGGCAACGCCGGGCGCGAGCACATGGAGAAGTACGGCTCCACGCCCGAGCACTACGCGTGGATCGGCTGGAAGAACCACAAGCACTCGGTGAACAACCCGTACGCGCAGTTCCAGACCGAGTACTCCCTGGACGACGTGAAGAACGCGCCCATGATCTTCAACCCGCTCACCAAGCTGCAGTGCTCCCCCACCTCGGACGGCGCGGCCGCCGCGGTCCTCGCGTCCGAACGCTTCGTGGACGAGCACGACCTCTGGGACCAGGCCGTCGAGATCGCCGGACACCACATCGCCAGCGACACCGCCGACTCGTTCAAGGACAACTCCTCCATCCAGGTCGTCGGTTTCGACTGCACCCGGCGCGCCGCGACGCGGGCCATGGCCGAGGCCGAGGTCGCCATCGAGGACGTCGACGTCATCGAACTCCACGACTGCTTCAGCGCCAACGAGCTCATCACCTACGAGGCACTCGGCATGGCCCCGGTCGGCGAGGGCCACAAACTCGTCGACGGCGCGGACACCACCTACGGCGGCCGCTGGGTCGTCAACCCCTCGGGCGGCCTCATCTCCAAGGGTCACCCGCTGGGCGCGACCGGCCTCGCCCAATGCGCCGAGCTCACCTGGCAGCTACGAGGCAAGGCCGAAGCCCGCCAGGTCGACAACGCCCGCATCGCCCTCCAGCACAACATCGGCCTGGGCAGCGCCTGCGCCGTGGCCATCTACAAGCCCGCCTCGTAACAGCACCTCCCCAGGGGAAACGGGCATCCTCTCCCCCGCCCCGGCCGAACACTCACCGACGCACCCCCCGCCCTCAGAACGCGTGCCGTCCGGTACCCGCCCCCTCGCCGGACGGCACGCCCGACCACCTCTGCGGCGTGACGCAGGTGGTGGCCATGAAGCGCCCGCGCGATCACCCGGCCGAGGGCGGAAGGTTCAGCTGAAAGACCACGCGGTCGACGCCAGGACCGTCGTAGTCGGCGACCGGACCGGTGACCGTGAACCCCATCGCGCCGTGGAAGGCGACCGAACCGCGGTTCTGCGGAGAAGTGATCGCCCAGCCTCTCCCCTCCCCCTGTCCACTCCGCAACCACCATCCCCCGACCACGCACCCGCTGGTCGTCTGCTCGGGGCTCCTGGCGGCGGTCTTCTCGCGGCACGTGGGAGGAGGAGGACGGGCAGCTCACGGGTTAGGTATGAGACAAATATTGACTTCCGTCTCAGCGGGTTCCACTCTGGGAGGTGACCGGTCACCGGGAGGTGCGATGCCGATCCCCTTCGGGACCGGAGCCGCCGAGGCCCCGTCCCTGCTGCGGCACTACGCGGGCGATCTGCGGTCGCTGCTCCCGGGGGCCGCCGCCGGGCTGCTGCAGCTCATGCACCCCGGCATCGGCGCGGGAGTGTCCGAGCACTCGGCGTTCTTCGACGCGCCGTTCGACCGCATCCACCGCTCGGTGCCGCAGATCTGGGCGACGATCCTCGCACCGGACGGCCCGGACCGCGCCCGCGCCATCCGCGACCTGCACCGCGCCATCGGCGGCGTGGACGAGCGGCACCGGCGCTACCACGCGCTCGAACCCGAGACGTTCTGGTGGGCGCACGCGACGTTCACCTGGGAGATCTTCAAATCGGTCGAGGTGTTCCACCCGGAGACCCTCACCGCCGAAGACCGGGAACGGCTCTACGCCGAGACCGTCGCCTGGTATTCGCGGTACGGGGTGAGCATGCGGCCCGTGCCGCCGGACCACGCCGCGTTCCGGGCGAAGTTCTGGCGCGTCTGCGCCGAGCGGCTCGAACTCACCCCCGCCGCGGCGCGCGCGCTGGAGATCGCGCGGTACGGGTCCGGCACGGTCACGCTGATGCCGGTCGGCGGGGCGCGGTTCGAACGCGCGGGACGGTTCGTCGCCGAGCGGCCCCTGCGGCTCATCACCTTCGGCTGCCTGCCGTCGGTCGTCCGGGACCGCTTCGACATCCCGTGGACGCCGCTCGACCAGGCGCGGTTCGGCGCGCTCGCGCTCGCCAACCGGCAGGGGTACCGGATGGTGCCGAGCGGCCTGAACCACCGCGCGCTGCTCGGGATGCTCCGTTACATCGGCGCACAAACCCGCGAAGACCGGTATCAACCCGCCGCATAGCGTCGCTCTCCGGCGGACATCTCCATCCGGCGGCCACCGTTTTCCCAAAGTGAATCCAGTGGTCGCATAAATGTCACCGATGTCGCCGACAACCACAGTGTGGAGAACATCGCCGCAGGCGCCGGCCCCGTGGCGCCCACCGTGCTCCCCGTCCCGGCCGGTGCCGCCGTCCCCCGCCCCGGCACGGCGGTCGCCCTGTTCGACCGGGCACGCGCGACCTTCGTCCGCGTCCGCTGGATACGCATCGCCCTCGCATTCGTTCCCTTGGCCGCGATCGTCACCGCGCTGGTTCTCACTCAGGGCGTCACCCGCGCACTCCACGCCTTCGCAACCCTCGGCGACGCCCGGTGGGAGTTTCTCTTTCCACTGACACTGCTCGCGGCACTGCATTACGTTTTCGCGGCCGTGGCGCTGCGCGGCGCGTCCGGCAGGCCGCTTCCGCTGGGCCGGACGATCCTCACCCAGTTCACCGCTGCCGCCGCCAACCGCGTCACCCCGAGCGGACTCGGCGCCGCCGCCGTGAACACCCGCTACCTGGTGACCCGTGGCATGCCCCTCGCGAGCGCCCTCGTCACGGTCGCCGTCCTCCAGGCCGCCGGGGCTCCCGCGGACCTCCTGCTCGTGACCGCCGTCCTCGCCCTGGGCGGTGGCGACCACCTCGACCCGCACCTCCTCTCGCCGTTCGCGTTCCTCTTCTGGCCGCTCGTGTTCCTGCTCGTCCCGCTCGCGCTGATCCTGTTGCCCGTCGCGCTCCGCTGGGGTCGCCGCGCCGTCCGCTCCCCCGCCGTCGTCCGCGCGCTGACCGGCCTGGGCGACCTGTGCCGCCGACCGGCCGACCTCGCCCTCACCCTCTCCTGCTCGGGCGGCACGACCCTCGTGATGGCCGCGGCGTTCGCGCTGAGCGTCCAGGCCGTCCCCGGAACCATGACCGGCGCCGACGACACCGTCGCCTTGCTGACCGCCTACCTCCTGGGCGCCGCCGCGGGCGCGGCCATCCCCCTCCCCGGCAGCCTCGGCACCACCGAAGCCGCCCTCCTCGCCGCGCTGACGGCCCTCGGCACCCCGACCACGCCAGCCCTTCAAGCCGTGCTCCTCTTCCGCGCCATCACCTTCTGGGCACCCGTCCCGGTCGGCCTCATCGCCTACCGCGCGCTCCGGCCGGGAGGGGCCGCGGACGCGCCGCCGATGAGATGAGCAGATTGCGCGCGCCGCGACGTGCCGTTGCGGAGGCGGGCCAGGTGGGTGGCGAGCCGGTCCATGGTGTCGTCGTCAGGGTTCCAACCGTGGTCGAGGAGCGCGGTGAGCAGCGCTTCGAGGTAGGGCGCCGGACGGGCCAGGACGTCCTTGGTGACCGGGATGATCTGCCAGCCCTGGCTGCGGAGCCAGCGGCGGCGGTGGTCGTCGTGGGCACGGGCGCGGCGGCCGGTGTGGTGACGTTCGCCGTCGTATTCGAGCCCGACGCGCCACTGCTCGTAGCCGAGGTCGATGGAGAGCCGTTCGCCGTGCGGGCCGGGGACGGGGATCTGCGTGCGCGGACGCGGGAAGCCCGCGCGGATCATCAGCACGCGGGTCCAGCTCTCGCCCGGGGACGCGGCGCCCTGGTCAGCGAGGCCGAACACCTCCGACAAGCGACTGGAACCTCGGTAGCCGGGCACCTCCCGAGCCATCGCGCGCACTTCGGACGCGCCGACGCCGGCGCGGAGGAACTGGTCGAGGGCGGCGACGGCGTCCAGGCGCGGCAGCCAGCGCGCGCAGTCGAGGGCGGTGCGCGTCCGCGTCGTCAGGCGGACATCGCCGAGCGCGGTCACATGTTCGGAGGGAAGCCGCGCCCAGCGGGCGTCGGGGGCTCCATGAACCCCGCCGTCCGTATCGCCTTCAGGCGGCCGCGTCTCCGGCGGCAGGATGAGGTCGAGCTCCCACCCGCCCCGGCGGGCACCCGGAGGCAGGACGTCCAGCCCCCACAGCCAGGCGGCGGTACCGCGTGCGATCACGGCTCCGGCGGGAAGGACCTCGGCGAGCCGCCGGGGCCTGCCGTCCAGGAGGGGGCGGATCGCATGGTTCGGTGCTTTCGTCCAGGTCAGAACGGTCATGAACCCATCGTCGCGGCGGCCCGACCCGTTGCGAAAGGCACCGGCGGAACTGTGGATAACCCGAGGGTCAGGAGGCCGGAGAGCATGTTGATCGAGCATCGGGGACGACGTCCCGTGGTCCCCGCGTCGGCGTACGTGGCACCGACCGCCGTGCTGTGCGGAGAGGTCAGGCTGGGAGAGAACGCCCGGGTGCTCCACGGCGCGGTGCTCAGCGCGGAGGACGGCGAGGTGACCGTCGGTTCCGACGTGGTCGTGATGGAGAACGCCCTCGTGCGCGGGCGCAAGGACCACCCGGTGCGGATCGGTGACGCCGTCCTCGTCGGCCCGCACGCCCACGTCAACGGCGCGACTGTCGAGGACGAGGCATTCCTCGCCACCGGCGCCTCCCTCTTCCCCGGTTCAGCGGTGGGCGCGAAGGCGGAGATGCGCATCAACAGCGTCCTGCATGTCGGGTCGCGACTGGAGGCGGGCTCGGTGGTGCCGATCGGGTGGGTCGCGGTCGGCGCGCCCGCACAGCTTTTCTCGCCCGATCGGCACGAGGACATCTGGCAGGTTCAGCGGAAGATGGACTTTCCGGGGGTCGTCTACGGGCTTTCCAGGGACGCGTCCATGCGCGAGGTCATGGCCGGGCAGGTGGCTTTCTTCGGGGAACACATGAATGACCGCATGGTCGACGGGCCTGGCCTCTAGCGTGGGACTCAAGCGGTTGCCTATTGCCAGGGCGTGAGACTTGACCCGGTCCGCAGGGCGGAGCCATGTGCGCATGGACTTGCGGGAGCCGGGTTCGGAGGATGGCGGAGAGGTGACGGGAAATGATGGCGGATGGTACGCGGCGAGCGCTGCACGGCGTCGCCGAGATGATCCTCGCGGGGCCGCAGTTCCGGACGAGCGGATCCATCGAACTGGCCGTGACGGACGGCGGTTTCGGCACGGTGGCCGAACCGCTCCTGCGCGTGCGCGGGACGGAGCTCATCGTGGGTGAGCGCGCGGTCCCGATGAACGGCCTGACCTACCAGGAAGTGGCCGCGGCCGCGCACGTGGAGGCCGGACGTCCCGAGGGCGTCTACAAGGAGGGCAGCGGGCTCGAACCCGACGACACCATCGGGCTGGAGGCCGGCGACGCGGCGGTCATCGAGCGCGCGTTCGCGTGGGGCATGGAGGCTCTGCTGAGACTCGCCCCGTCCGAGCGTCCGATCCTGTGGCCCGAGCACTTCGACGTCGCGGTCACGGTGGACGAGGTCAACTACGGCGTCTCTCCCGGCGACCAGTACCTACCCGAGCCCTACGCCTACGCGGGCCCCTGGCGGATGCACGTCGGGGCGTTCTGGAACGCCCCGTTCGGTGCGGCGCGGCCCCTGCGTCTGCTGCCCGGCGCGACGGCGGTGCACGACTTCTTCAGCGAGGCCCGCGATCGCGTGGCCTCCGACCCCGTGCGCGAGCCCTGACCCACGTGCGTGCACATGAGGGATGCCTGGCCTGCGACCTTGCCTCCGGCAGGCGTCCGCTCCCAGGTGGCCGCCTCGCCGAGCGTTCCGGATGGGTGGTCGAGCATGCCGTCGCTCCCCTCGGGGTCGGCACGCTCGTCGCCAAGCCGCTGCGCCACGTCCTCCATGTGGCCGACCTGGACGACGCCGAGAGCGCGGCGCTCGGGCCGCTGCTGCGGCAGCTCTCGGCCGCGGTCACGGAACTCGTCCATCCCGAGCAGGTGTACGTGTGCCTGTGGTCGCACGCGGGTGGGGAGCCCGGCCACATCCATTTCGTGGTCCAGCCCGTCCGCAAGGAGGACATGGAGCGTTTCGGGGCTTTCGGCCCGGCTCTCCAGAGGGCGATGTTCATCGCGGACGAGCGCCCCGGCCCGGCGGAGGTCGAGGCGTTCTGCGCGCGTGTGCGCCCGTTGCTGGCTCCCTGTACGCGCGTGGGCCCGCTACTGGCGTCCGGTCAGGACGGGGAGATGAGCTCGTACAGGTTGCCGGAGGGATCGGCGAAGTAGACGCCGCGTGCGCCCAGGGGGTGACGCTCGTCCACTCGGCCGTTCGTGGGGGTGCCGGGGCCGTCGCCGTGGGGCAGCTCGTGCGCGCGCAGGTGGGCGACGGCGGCGTCGAAGGTGACCGGGTCCACGTCGAAGGCCAGGTGATGGCCGCCGGCGTCCGGGACCGTCATGTAGTCGAGCGTGAGTTCGTCGTTGACGCGGAGCTGCGCGAAGTGCCCGGCGACCGGGTGGAGGCCCCCGTACTCCAGCCCCAGGACGTCGGCGAGGAAGCGCGCGGCGGCCTCGTTGTCGGCGGCGGGAACGATCGTGTGGTTGAGCCTGATGGTCACGGCGTATCTCCCGAGGTGGGTCCGGCGTTGCCGCGCACGCTACGGAGTGAGCGCTCACTCCGTCAAGTGGGGCGTGCGCCGGTCCGTCCGCCTGCTGATAACGTTGCAGATCACGCGTGCGCTGAGCGAAGTCCGGTGAGATCCCGGCGCTGTCCCGCAACTGAGATGGCCTCCCCCGAAGGCCGAGCCAGGTCGCCTTGCCGCACGCCGACGACTTCGACCCCGCGGTAGGGCCGGTCCGTCACCCCGGGCCGCTTGCCGCCGCTCGCCCTGGAGGCAGGCAGTGAGACCCGTGCGCGCGCTCGGCGCGTCCCTCGTGATCGGCGCCCTGGCGCTGGCGTCCGCCTGCGGCGGCTCCGGCGACTCGGCCAAGGACAAGGACAAGACCGCTACCGGCGGCCCGGTGGTCGTCAAGGCGGCCAACGGCGACGTCACCATCCCCGCGACGCCGAAGCACATCGTGTCGCTCTCCCCCACCCACACCGAGACGCTGTTCGCGATCGGCGCGGGCAAGCAGGTCACGGCCGTGGACGAGCTGTCGAACTACCCGACGGACGCGCCCCGCACCAAGCTCAGCGGCTTCAAGCCGAACGCCGAGGCGATCATCGCGACCAAGCCCGACCTGGTCGTGCTGTCCAACGACATGGACGGCGTCGTGGACGCGCTCGCCAAGGTGAAGATCCCGGTGCTGCTGGAGCCCGCCGCGACCAAGCTGGACGAGGTGTACGACGAGATCCAGGACCTCGGCAAGGCGACCGGCCACGGCGCCGAGGCGGCCAAGCTCACCGAGCAGATGCGCACCGGCATCCAGCAGACGGTGGCGAGCGCCGGGAAGGCGGCCGGCGGGCGGAGGCTCAGCTACTACCACGAGCTCGACAACCAGCTGCACACCGTGACCTCCAAGACCTTCATCGGCCAGGTGTACGGGCTGTTCGGGCTGGAGAACATCGCCGACGGCGCGGACAAGGCCTCCGGGGGCTACCCGCAGCTGTCGCAGGAGTACCTGCTGCGCCGCGACCCGAACATGATCCTGCTGGCGGACACCAAGTGCTGCGGCCAGTCCGCGGTGGCGGTCGGCAAGCGCCCCGGCTGGTCCGACCTCACGGCCGTACAGAAGAAGAACACCGTCGAGCTGGACGACGACATCGCGTCCCGCTGGGGCCCGAGGCTGCCGGACTTCGTCAAGGCCATCGCCGCCGCCGTGCAGAAGGCGTCGGCCGCCAAGTGACACCGGTCTCACGGTGAGGTCCGCCCCTCGCTCCCGGCCGCGCGGGCTCTCCGCCCGCGGGCTGAGCCCCCGCGGGCTCCTTCCGCACGGGCTCACCGCGCGCGGACCCGCCACGGGTGGACCCACCGCGGGCGGGGCCGTTCCGCGCGTCCGCCGGGAGCAGCGGGCGCGGCTCCGACCCGTCCAGCTGGTGCTGGCGCTGGCCGCCCTGCTGGCGACGATGGTGGGGGCCCTGCTGGTCGGGGCGGCCGACCTGCCCGTCTCCGGCGTGCTGAAGGCGCTCGCCGGGACGCTCCCGTTCGTCCACGTCGACTCGGGGCTGAGCGTCGTCGAGCACAACGTGCTCTTCGAGCTGCGGCTCCCGCGCGTCCTGATGGCGGCCCTGGTCGGCGGGCTGCTCGCGATCGCGGGCGCCGGCTACCAGGGCGTGTTCCGCAACCCGCTCGCCGACCCGTACCTGCTGGGCGCCGCGGCCGGAGCCGGCGTCGGCGCGACGCTGGCGATCGTGGCGCTGCCGGGCGCGCCCGGCTTCGCCGTGCCGGTCGCCGCGTTCACCGGGGCCATCACCGGCGTGCTGATGGCCTACGGGCTGGGTCAGGTCGCGTCGCGCGGCGGGCTCGGCGGATCCGGCGGCGGGACGGGCACGCTCGTCCTCGCCGGGGTCGCGGTGGCCAACTTCCTGTCGGCCGTCCAGACGTTCCTGCAGCAGGCCAACGCGCAGCAGCTCCAGCGGATCTTCGCGTGGATCCTCGGCGGCGTGGGCACCGCCGACTGGGGCCAGCTGCGCATGGTCGCGCCCTACGCGCTGATCGCGGTCACCGTGCTGCTCACGCACGGACGGCTGCTGGACGTCCTCGCGGTCGGGGACGAGGAGGCCACGACGCTCGGGATGTCGGCGGCGCGGGTGCGGCTGCTGGTCCTGATCGCCGCGTCGCTCGCCACGGCCTCCGCGGTGGCGGTGAGCGGCCTGATCGCGTTCGTCGGGATCGTCGTCCCGCACCTGGTGCGGCGGCTCGCGGGCGGTTCCTACCGGATCGTCCTGCCGCTGTCGCTGCTGGTGGGCGGCACCTTCCTGGAACTCGCCGACCTGGTCGCGCGCACCGTCGTCGCGCCCGCCGAACTGCCCCTCGGCGTGGTCACCGCGTTCGTCGGCGGCCCGTTCTTCGTGCTCGTCCTCCGCGCGACGCGCAGGCAGGTGGACGTATGACGGTCTCGGTCCGGGAGCTGGACGTCGAGCTGGGCGGCCGCCGGGTGCTGCGGTCGGTCTCCATGGAGGTCGCCGGCGGCTCCTGGACGGCGGTCATCGGCCCGAACGGCGCGGGCAAGTC
>NZ_JBFAOF010000150.1:0-11359 GCF_040675125.1 Spirillospora sp. NPDC049652
TCGCGGCAGGACCTGGTCGAAGTCGTCCCCTCGCGGCAGGACCTGGTCGGCTCCGCAGGCGCGGACGAACTCCTCGTCCTGCCGCGCGGCGTCGGCCACGACGACCAGCCCGGCCTGCTTGGCGAGCTGGACGAAGTACCCGCCCACGGTGCCGGCGGCACCGGTGACGGCGACCGTCGCGCCGGCCGGGAGCGCCAGCGTGTCGAGTGCGAGCCGGGCGGTGAGCCCGTTCATCGGGATGGTGGCGGCCTGGACGTCGGACAGCCCGGCCGGGATCTTCGCGGCCGACCGCGCCGGCACCACCACGTCCGCCCGGTAGCCGCCGTGCTCACCCGACGGCACCACGATGGCCATGACGGCGTCCCCGATGGTGAACGGGCGCTCGACCGCCGGGCCGATGCCGGTGATCACTCCGGCGACCTCCATGCCCGGCACCCGGACCACGTCCGTCCCGTCCTGCCGCGGACGTGACCGGATCATCGCGTCGGTCGGGTTCACCGTCGCGCTCGTGACCCGGATCCGGACCTGGCCGGGACCGATCGGTTCGGCCGCCAGGTCGAGCTCCCGGAGGGCATCGGGTCCGCCCGGCCGGGTCACGCCGATTGCTTGCACCATGGTCGTCTGTCACTCCTTGTTCGTCATGGCGAGGCGGGGGCCCGCAGTCCCTTGAGCAGCAGGTCGCACACCGCGTCGAGCTCGGCGCCGACGCCGGGTTCCTGCCATTCGGCGGCATGGGCGACGTGGTTGAACTTGGCGGTGGCGGTGAAGACCACGCGGGCGGTGGCCTCCTGGTCGTCGGCGTGGAAGACGCCGTCGGCGGCACCGTCGGCGATGATGGCCGCCAACTGGCCCAGAAGGTCGGCGACGTGGCCGGTGGCGACGCTGCTGTGCGCCGCCGCGAGGATTCCGTAGGCGGCGAACAGCTCCGGGTCCTGCCGGATCTTGGCCTGCTTCATGGCCAGGACGGCGTGCAGCCAGGCACGCAGTCGCTGCGCGGGCGGGACGGCCCGGTCGGCCGCGATGACGGCGAGGGCGTCCCGGTTGGCGTCCAGCCAGCGCCGGGTCACGGCTTCGCGGAGCGCCTGCTTGGACGCGAAGTGCTTGTAGACGGCGGCGTGACTGACGCCCAGGGCGCGGGCGACGTCGACGACGGTCGCCTTCGCCGGCCCGTGGCGGCGCAGGATCTCCTCGGTGGCCGCCAGGATGGTGTTCGCGTCCAGCGGGGTCCGGGGCGGCATCAGCGCCCGCTTCCTGTCCGCTCGCCGTCCAGGGGCGCGAGTACGTCACCGCCGAGGGTTCTCTGCTCCATGCGGGAGAGGCTAGGCCGCCTGGTAACAGATGTCAAAACTTGTAACCTGCAACCGGACCAGCGGGACGTCCCACTCGCCCTGGAAAGCTCCCCCGCGCTAGTAGCCCGGGAAGCGTTTCATGAAATACTCTTCGTCAAAGAGGTTGAAGGCCGATCCCGGCGGCGCTGGAACGCGGTCGGTCCAGGGAGGGATCGTGGGGCACAACGGCAGCACGTCCGGGCGCGCCACCGAGCGCAGGCCCTGGACGTTCCTGACCAACCACGCCCGCGTCCTGGTCCAGATCGCCCGGCGTCCGCACTCGCGGGTCCGGGACATCGCCGCGGCGATCGGCATCACCGAACGCTCCACCCAGGCCATCGTCAGCGACCTGGAAGCGGCCGGCTACATCACCCGCACCCGCGTCGGACGCCGTACCCACTACGACGTCGACCCCGAGCACCCCTTCCGGCACCCCGCCGAGGCCGACCACCTCGTCCGGGATCTGCTCGCCGTGTTCACCGACCACGACCACCCCGCCCCCGCCGGCGGCCGCCCCGCCGCGGAGTCCGGCGACCCCGCACAGTCGACCAACCATGAGCAGGTGACACAGTGAGCAGCGCCGCATGGCTCCGAACCGTCCTGGTCGTCGAAGACGACCCGGGTGACCAGATGCTGATCGAGGAGGCCTTCGCCGGCCTCGCCGCCGTCCCCGCCCACCCCACGCTGCACGTGGTCCAGGACGGCGAACAGGCCCTGGAGTTCCTCCACCGCCGCGGCGACCACGCCGAGGCCGCGCGCCCGGACCTGGTCCTGCTCGACCTGAACCTGCCCAAACGCGACGGCCGGGCGGTGCTGGAAGAGATCAAGACCGACCCGGACCTGGGCTCGATCCCGGTGGTCATCTTCACCACCTCGTCCAATCCCGACGACGTCACCGCCACCTACCGGCGGCACGCCAACGCGTACGTCACCAAGCCGACCGACCTGGACGACTTCACCACCGCCGTCCAGAACATCAACGGCTTCTTCACCCGCACCGCCCGCCACCCCCACCCGCCCCAGGCCGCCTGACCAGGCGGGCCGAGACAGGCAGCGACGGCAGCCGGGAGCCGGCCCTCGTCCGGCTCCCGGCTGCCGGCGACATCTCCTCGGCCCGGCCGACACCAGTCACGGGCCTCACGTCGTCGCCGCCGAGCTCGTGATTTCGAGCACGACTAGGGCTGGTTGAGGCAGAAGTTCTGGGAGTTGGTGGTGATGTCGCGCACGCAGGCGGAGGCCGAGCCGGGACTGTAGATCTGGTCGCTGTAGTTCGGGACGCCGGCGCCGGAGAACTTGTAGGTGACGTACATGCCGTACCCGGCCCACGCCCCGTCGCTCCGCCGGGTCACCCAGATCTCGTAGACATCGCCATTACCCGGCGTGAAGCGCGCCCAGTTGGTGGAGCAGGTGGGCCCCCACCTCAGTTCGAGGTGACCGCCGAGGCCGTTGCCCTGCAGCGGGGCGGTGCTGTTGTTACTGCATCCGGTGCTGACCGGATCGGTGCCATTGCAGCCGTTCCCGGAGCAGGTGGCGGCCTGCGCTGAGGGCGTGACCGCCAGCATGCCGGACGCGGCGGTGGCGACGGCCGCCAAGCCGAGACCGACCCGCCTCATGTTGATCACCATGGGAAACGTCTCCCGTCTTCCCGACGAACGACCCCCGGCTGGGAGTCCTGGGAGCTTTGTAGACGCCGAATTGTCCAGCGGCCAGGGATCTGGACAATCGACCGGGCGCTGATTGTCCAGGTCCGCGCGCTGGACATCGCGGGGTCAGAGGTTCTCGGGCCAATGCCGACGGGACCCGGCCGCTCAGCATCGCCGGACCCGCGCTCGGACGCGCGAACACCGCCACGTCGCATGCCGCTCAGATCCGGCGGTGACGGTCGTTCAGGTCGGCGGCGTGCGAGGCATGATCGTTTGTGTCCGGGTTCTCGGATCCGGGCCGGGCGCGATCCGGGCGTGCGCCTGTGCGTCCCGGATCGTGCTCACATCAACGCTTCAGCGAGGAGGACGGCATGACCGGCGCAGTGACCCCGTTCCGTATCGACGTCCCGGAGTCGGCGCTGGCCGACCTGCGCGAACGCCTCAGGCGGACCCGCTGGCCGGAGGAGGCGACGGTCGACGACTGGTCGCAGGGCGTCCCGCTGGGCTACCTGCGCGAGCTGTGCCGGTACTGGGCCGAGGAGTACGACTGGCGGGCCACCGAGCGGCGTCTCAACGCCCTGCCGCAGTTCCGGACGACGATCGACGGCCTGGGGATCCACTTCCTCCATGTCCGGTCGCCGCACGAGGACGCCCTGCCGCTCGTCCTCACGCACGGCTGGCCGGGCTCGGTCGTGGAGTTCCTCAAGGTCATCGGGCCGCTCACCGACCCGGCGGCCCACGGCGGCGACGCCCGCGACGCGTTCCACGTCGTGTGCCCGTCCCTGCCCGGCTACGGGTTCAGCGACAAGCCGGCCGGCCCCGGCTGGGGCGTGGAGCGGATCGCCGGGGCATGGGTCGAGCTGATGACCCGCCTCGGCTACGGACGGTTCGGCGCGCAGGGCTCCGACTGGGGCACCACCGTCACCACGCTGATCGGCCGGAGCGCCCCGGACCGTGTGGCCGGCATCCACCTCGTCCCTCCGCTCGCCGCACCGGACCCGGAGACGTTCGACGACCTCACCGACCCGGAACGCGATGCGCTGACCGCGCTCGAACGGGCCCAGGAGTGGGAGGACGGATACTCCCTGGAGCAGTCCACCAGGCCGCAGACCATCGGTTACGGGCTCGTCGACTCCCCCTCGCTGCTGTGCGCCTGGATCATCGAGAAGTTCCGCGCCTGGACCGACTGCGACGGCCATCCGGAGAACGTGCTCTCCCGCGACGAACTCCTGGACAACCTCATGTTCTACTGGCTGCCGGGCACCGGCGCGTCCGCCGCCCGGCTCTACTGGGAGAGCTTCAAGGCCGTCCAGCGGATCTTCACCGCCGAGACGACGGACCAGGTGACCGTACCGGCCGGATGCTCGGTCTTTCCCAAGGAGAACCCGCGCCCCTCCCGACGCTGGGCCGAGAAGCGCTTCACCGACATCCGCCACTGGAACGAGCCGGAGAAGGGCGGGCACTTCGCCGCGTTCGAGCAGCCCGACCTGTTCGTGAAGGAGCTCCGCGCGTTCTTCCACCTCGTCCGCTGACAGGGCACCGCTGGTCACTGACGGCCAACCGACTATCCATGACTGGAAGCGCAAAGTAGGCTATTCACAGCCGCGGGGAGTAGAGGTAGCGGCTACCCGGTCCGCCCGGACGCGACCGCCTGTGGATATGCAGGAGGATGATGGCACGCGACGCCGAATTCTGCGCCCCCGTCGAAACGGTCAACTTTCATCTATGGCAGCCCTGCAACATGCGGTGCGGGTTCTGTTTCGCCACTTTCCTCGACGTCCGGCGATCAGTGCTTCCAGCAGGGCACCTACCGCGCCCTGACGCGGAGCGTGTGGTGACCCTCCTCGCTCGCAGCGGATTCCGCAAGATCACCTTCGCCGGCGGGGAGCCGCTCCTGTGCCCCTGGCTCACCGATCTGGTGCGGCTGGCCAAGAGGCATGGCGTGACCACCGCGATCGTCACCAACGGCAGCCTGCTGGACGGCCGGACGCTGCAGCGGTTGTGCCCTGACCTGGACTGGATGACCATCAGCATCGACAGCCTGGAACCGGAGACGCTGACCGCCACCGGCCGCCTGACCAGGGGCCGCGCCGCCGACGCCGCGCACTACCGGGAGCTGTGCGAGAGCGTGAGCGCGGCCGGGGTCCGCCTGAAGATCAATACCGTGGTCAGCTCGGTGAACTGGACCGAGGACCTCACCGGTTTCGTCACCGCCGTCCGGCCGGAGCGGTGGAAGATCTTTCAGGTGCTGCCGGTGCAGGGCCAGAACACCGGCTCGGTAGAAGGGCTTCAGGTCAGCCCGGAGCAGTTCGAGCGCTTCGTGGCGCGCAGTACCGCCGTCGAGCGGCATGGGGTCCATGTGGTGACAGAGGACAATCAGGCGATGGTCGGCAGTTACGCCATGGTCGATCCGGCGGGCCGGTTCTTTGACGCCACCGGCGGCGGCTACCGGTACAGCGAGCCGATCCTGCGCGTGGGCGTGGAACGTGCGCTGGCTCAGGTTCACATCAGCAGGGACAAGTTTCTCGCTCGCGGCGGCAAGTACTGACAGCGGATCAGGTCGCGTCGGCCGGGATCAGGAAATTGCCTTTCTCGATATGGTCCATGAAATCCGAGGCGTCCTCGATCCGGCTCTTGAAGTGCTCGTTCACCACACCTCGCAGCCGGAAGAATTCGTGATCACTGTTGCGGGCCGTCGGGCCCCCGCTCGGGAGCATCTCGCCGATCCGGCGGAGCGGCAGCCCCTGCAGGGAGAGTTCGTCCATGCGATCCGCCTGTGAGGGCGCCACGCAGTACAGGATGTTCCAGTCACCGCCGCCGAAGATGAACTGCGTCAGCGGAATCCCGGTCTTCCGCGAGCACTCCACCGCGAACCGGTGGTACGGGATGCTGGGCAGATCGAGCCGGACGCCGAGCCCTCCAGCGGCGAACGTCTGCAGGACGTCCAAGATCCCATCGCTGGCGTCCATGCCGCAGTGCGCCACCTTGGCAGCGTTCACGATCCGCGCCGTCCGCCACTGCGCGGCCGGGTGGGCGAGGTATTCGATGTATTCCTGCTCGGCTCGCTCCCGCTCCGCCGGAGGGACGCGCTTGAGCAAGAAGTAGGCCCCGGTGAATCCGCCGACCTCGCCCGCGCAGTACACCAGGTCGCCTGGGCGCGCGGCGTTCCTGGGCAGGAAGCCGTCCTTGGCCACGATGCCGACGGCCGTGCCGACCACATGAGCGTCCGCGGCCTCTTTGGTGTCGCCCCCGGCGTAGACGACCCCGTTCGTGCGGCACTCCGCGGCAGCGCCGGCGATCAGTGCCCGGACGTCGCGAACCCGCGCCGTGCCGGGCACCAGGACCGCCATCATGCAGGACAGCGGACTCCCGCCCGAAGCGAGGATGTCGCTGCAGTTCGCGGTCACCGCCATCCGGCCCCACGCGCCGTGGTCGGCCCAGCCCTCCTTGAGGGCGACCGGATAGGACGCGCGGTCGATCTTCTGGATCAGATTGAACGGCGCGTCCGGCAGCTCGATCACGGAGGCGTCATGACCGAAACCGCCGACCAGCAGCGGGTCCGCGTAGAGCCGGGGCAGCAGGCCTTCCAGGAAATCCTTCTCTCCGACCGCCCGCAGATCGTCGTCGCGCTTCATGGCCGGCCCGCCTCTTCGCCCCCGCCGTCGGAGATCCCCTGGTCTATCATCCGGCTCAATTCCTCGTCATCGATCTGGTATTTCGAGCAGAGTTCGACCCCGATGCCCGCCAGGCCCTCACGGGCGTTGCCGTCCAATCTCTCGAAAAGGCATATGCAGTGCGAGACGTTGAGTCCGTACTTGCGCAGCAGTCGCACGCACCGGGAAAGGAAGCTGGCCTCCATGCACAGGTCGTCGACGAGGAACACCGTGGAGCCCGGAGCGAAGGTCCCTTCGATCGGATAGCCGAACCTCGGCGCCCGCCCCGTCCGGACCATGAGGAAGTTGACGCCGAGGATTTCCGCCGCGCCCGCGCCGACCAGCAGGTTGCCCTCGCGCGGCGAGGCGAGCGACGCTCCGCGCAGCCGGCGCTCACCGGCCACCTGCCGCACGAAGGACGCCAGCGACTCCGCCAGCACGGCGCGCTCGGCGGGCACGCAGCTGGCGCTGTGCAGGTCGAGGTAGACGCCGATGTCCTGCTTCTCGAGGTACCCGACCCCCTGCTTGGCGGACTCGATGAAGATATGGCGCACGGCGATGCCGCGGACCGCGTCCTCGGGAATCTCGTCGAGGATCTCCTCCGCTTCCCGGGGATTAAGCTGCTGCCCCGGCTGGCCGTTCTCGGAAGCGCGCTGGAGATTGTACTGACCCCATTGGACATAGAGCGTCGCGACGCCGACGAGCGCCGCCAGAACCGCCAGGGCAAAAAGAGCCAGTTCCATGGGACCACCGCCTTCTGCACCAATGAGCGCAGTTCCGGTCAGCATAGCCGGGAGGTATCCCACCGACCACCGGACCCACGAGATCCTTTTGGCCGGAATGTGCGGCGCCGCCGGCGCCCTGGAATGCGCGGCGCCGCCGGCGCCAAGGCGGGAACCCCATTAAGGCTGGCCCGAAAGTGGCGCCGACGGTTAGGATCCCGGTAAGCCCGCTTCAGAGGCACGGAGGGTCGATGCGAAAGGTCCCATCCCCGCTGGATAACGGCCCACTCGACCTAGTGATCATCGGCCATGTCGGCCTAAATTACGAATCCTCACCGGCCGGAGAGAGCCATGGCCTCGGCGGGGCGGGCTACGCCTGTGCCCGGGGCGCCGCCGGGACGGCGGCCGGCCGGGTCGGCCTGGTGTCCGTGGTGGGTGAGGACCACGACCCGGAGCCGATCAGGGCGCTCGGGGTCGACACTCGCGGAGTGTGCCGGATGGCGGGACCTTCGGCGCGCTTCCACATCACCCAGCATGCCGACGGCTCCCGGTCCTTCGCCGCCAGCCTCGGTGTCGCAGCGCATGTTCCGCTGTCGTGCTTTCCAGACGCCTACCGGTCGGCGAGCCACGTTCATGTCTGCACCGCGCCGCCCGCACAGCAGCTGCAGTGGCTTCATTACCTGCAATCGCTCCCCGGCCGCCGGACCATCTCCTGCGACGCCTTCGAGCATTACGCCCGGACCGAGCCACTGAGTTCCAGAGCCGCCCTGGCCGAGTGCGACCTGCGCTTCGCCAACGATGAGGAGCTGGAGCTTCTCGGCGGCGACACAACGGAGGCGGGGACCCCGATCGTGGTCAAGCACGGCAGTGGCGGAGCCTCCTACAGCGACGGCCACCAGACCTGGCACGCGCCCGCCCCGCCGGTGAGGGCGGTGGACACGACGCACGCCGGAGAGATCCTCGCCGGTGTGTTCCTGGCCTTGCGGTCGGCGGTCGCGCCTCCGGTCGCCTTGAGACACGCCGTCCGAGCGGCGACCAGCAAGGTCACCCAGTTCGGTGTGGACGGCGACCAGCTCCTGCGGACGCTCGCGGCCATCAGGGACGACGTCGGCCAACGCCAAGGCCACGCGGTGTAGGACGACGCCCCTGACGGTGCGGGTAAGCGCTACTGCAGTTGGTTGCGGCGGCGGGTCAGGTAGGCGGTCTCGGCGGTGTTGCCCGCGAGTTCGATGGCCCTGTCGTAAGCCGCGCGTGACTGTCGGCTCTGGCCCAGCCGGCGCAGGAGGTCGGCGCGGGTGGCGTGGTAGGCGTGGTAACCGGCCAGCTTCTCCCCGAGACGGTCGACGGCCGCCAGTGCCACCTGCGGGCCGTCGAGTTCGGCGAGCGCGATGGCGCGGTTGAGCGCGATGATCGGCGACGGGTCGAGGCGGACGAGCTGGTCGTAGAGGGCGAGGATCTGCGACCAGTCGGTGTCGCGCGCGTCGCGGGCGGAGGTGTGCACGGCGTTGATCGCGGCGAGGATCTGGTAGCGGCCCGGGGCCGTCCCGGCGGCGGCAGCGGCGAGGCGTTCGCGCACCAGCCGGTGGCCCTCGGCGATCAGTGCCGCGTCCCAGGCCCCCCGGTCCTGCTCGGCCAGGGGGACCAGTTCACCGTCGGCCGTGACCCGCGCGGCGCGGCGGGCCTCGATGAGCAGCATCAGCGCCAGCAGCCCGGCCGCCTCGCCGTCGTCCGGCAGGAGCGTGCGGATCAGGCGGGTGAGCCGGATCGCCTCGGCGGTCAGGTCGCGGCGGACGGGCTCGGTGGTCGGGCCGGTCGCCAGGTAGCCCTCGTTGAACACCAGGTACAGGACGGCGAGCACGCCGGAGACGCGGGCCGGCAGGTCCGCGGCGGACGGCACCCGGTAGGGGATCCCGGCCGCCTTGATCTTGACCTTCGCGCGGGTGATCCGCCGCTCCACGGCGGTCTCCTGCGCCAGGAAGGCGCGGGCGATCTCGGGGACGGTCAGGCCGCCGACCATGCGCAGCGTCAGCGCGGCGCGGGTCGGCATCGCCAGCGCCGGGTGGCAGCAGGTGAAGATCAGCCGGAGCCGGTCGTCCTCGATGGCGCCGACGGGCTCGGGCGGGCCGGGGTCGTGGACCATCCGGGCCTCCTTGTGCTTGGCGTCGCGCTTGTTCTCGCGCCGGATCCGGTCGATGGCCTTGCGGTTGGCGGTGGTGGTGAGCCAGGCGCCGGGGTTGGGCGGCACGCCGTCGTCCCGCCACCGCTCGACGGCGGTCGCGAACGCCTCCGCGGCCGCCTCCTCGGCGATGTCGAGGTCGCCGAAGCGCCTGGTCAGGGCGGCGACCACCCGCGCCCACTCGTCCTGGTGGGCGCGGGTGGCCGCCTGCTCGGCGTCGCTCACCGGAACGGCCGCACCTCGATCTTGCGGTCGCAGACTTTCGAGGCCTCGGCGGCGAGCTTCAGCGCCACGTCCAGGTCGGGGGCCTCCCACACCCAGACGCCGGCGAGGTACTCCTTGGACTCCACGAAGGGCCCGTCGCTGAACACCGCCTGCTCGCCCCGGTTGTCGACGACCGTGGCCGCGTCGGTGTCGGCGAGCCCGCCCGCGAAGACCCAGTGGCCCTCAGCGATCAGCCGTTCGTTGAACGCGCTGATGGCGGGCTGCCGGTCGGCGCTGCCGGGACTGTCCTTGTCGTCGATCACGGAGATCAGGTACTGCACGGGAATCCGCCTCCTGCGGTGGGAACGTCGTCCAGGATGTCAGGCCGTCGGCGCGTACTGCGGGCGTCCGGCCGGCCGGTAGACCTGGATCGTCACGCCCTTGGAGTCGACGCGCGACTCGACAAGGTCGAGCGCCAGGTCCCGGCCCGTCTCGGGGAACAGCCGCCTGCCCTGGCCGAGGACCACCGGGATGGTGATCAGGGTCATCTCGTCGATCAGGTCGTTCTCCAGGAGCCAGCGGACCAGGACGCCGCTGCCGTGCACCTGCAGCTCCCCTCCCGGCTTGGCCTTCAGGTCCCGGACGGCGGCCGCGACGTCCCCGGACAGGACGGTGGTGTCCGACCACGCCGGATCGGTGAGCGTGGTGGTCGCCACGTACTTGGGCCGAGTGTTCAACGCCTCCGTGACGCCTTCCCAGCCGGGGTTGTCCTGAGGGGTGTAGGTCCCCCACGAGGCGGCGAACACCTCGTAGGTGCGCCGTCCGAACAGGAACGCCTCGGCGCTCTGGTAGGTCTGCTTGATGAAGGCGTGGGTCTCCTCGTCGCCCTTGCCGAGGGCCCATCCGCCGCGGTGGAACCCGCTCCGGCGCTCCTCTTCGGACGCGTGGCCGTTCCCCTGCATCACTCCGTCGACGGTGATCTGGGTCATGGTGGTCAGCTTCATGATCGCGGTTCCTCTGCGTCGGCGCCGCCTCCGGTGGGCGGTCTCACCCTTGCTACGAACCTGACCGCCCCGACCCGACACCACTCCCGGATTTCTTTGAAGTTTTTTCCGCGACCGCCGGTCCCCGCAGGTCAGCGGGGTCACCGCGGTTCTGTCGGCCGCTGTCTCACGAGCCCGTCATCGAGAGGATGTCGTGGCCCGCGCGACGGGCGCGTCCCTGGGCGACGCGCATCGCGGCCCCCACTTCGAGCCGGTACACGAGTTTGGACGGCGGGGTCCGGTAGGCGAGCTCGGTGTGGGGGGCGTAGCGGACGTCAGGACCGCTCTCCAGCCATCCCGTGTGGACGCGCTGGTGCTGCCCCTGCACGTATTTGGTGAACGAGTGGCCCGTGAGGCCGGCGCGGCGGCCACCGCCGGGGAGGATTCCGGGCGGGACGTCGAGCAGTATGCCGCTCTGGTCGTCGCCGACCACGGAGGCGGGGATCACCATGGGGAATCCGTCGGCGCCGGCCCAGCCGAGCAGGGTGTCGGGCAGCTCCGTCAAGCGGCGGGACGCCTTCCGGTGGTCGATCCGCGGGGCGGTGCCGCCGCCGGGCGGCTTGTGCGGTTCCGGCGGACGGCTCGGGAGC
>NZ_JBFAOF010000151.1:0-11353 GCF_040675125.1 Spirillospora sp. NPDC049652
GGCCCGACCATATAGGCGGCCTGAATCGAACGACAGGCCCTAGGAGCCGCGACGCCGAGGTCGACCAGGGCGCGCGCGGCGGCGACGGCGTCCTCGACGTCCACGACGCCCCACTGCCGCCGCAGCCGCTCGCGGTAGGCGCGGCCGTATCCCGACGAGCCGCCGTAGTTGACCTCGACCACGCCGATGCCGCGGCTGGTGAAGTAGGCCCGCTCCAGGTCCAGCGTGCTGGACGCGCGCCCGGTCGGGCCGCCGTGCACGAACACCACGTACGGCGGCTTCTCGTGCTCGGGGCCCTGCGCGTCCGGGCTGGACGGCGGGAACACCAGCGCGTGCACCGGACGGCCGAACGGGCCTTCGAGGCGCTCGGCGCGCGGCATCGACAGGTAGGCGGCGTTCGGCGGCTCGGCCAGCTCGCGCCGCAGGCTCTCGGCCCTCCCGGTCGTCATGTCCACCCTGACGACCGAGGTCGGGACCTCGGGCGCGCCCGCGACGCCCAGCACCGTGGACCCCGACACCGTCAGCGCGGGACGCCAGTCGGTGTACGGCAGATCGAGGTCGGTCAGCTCCAGGGTCTCCGGGTCGTAGACGCCGAGCCGCATGTCGCCCTCGCCGTGCAGGACGGCCAGCCGCCCGTCCTCGAGGATCGCGTACGGCTTGCCGCCGAGCGTCCACAGCGGGGCGGCGAACTCCTCCTCGGCCGGGTAGAGCGCCTGGGCCGACTCCCCGTGCAGCCCGATCTGGTAGATGTTCCACCAGCCCGGCCAGTCGGAGACGACGTAGAGGGTCTCGTCGTCGCGCCACAGCGGCGCGAGCGCGGACTCGGTGAGGCCGCCCTTGACCGTGCGCGGCGCGACGACCTCGCCGTCCTCCAGGGCGGCGACGCGTAGTTCGGTGCCGTCCCAGGGCATCCGGGGGTGGTTCCACTGCACCCACGCCAGGTGCCCGCCGCCCGGGGACGGCGTGGGGGAGGCGTAGAAGTCGGCGCCGGTGACCAGTTCCCGTATCGCCGACGCGTCCTCGGCGGCGGACCCGTCGAGCGGGACGCCCACGATCGCGCGCCGGATCCCGTCCGGGGTGTGGCCCTCGCAGACGCACCACACCTGCGTGCCGTCGGGCGACAGGACGTAGTCGGCGTAGCGCAGGCCGCCCGGTTCGGCCGGCTCCGGGGTGAGCGGATACGGCTTGGGGTCGCCCGGGTCGAGCCGGTGGAGTCGCTGGTCCTCGTAGTTGGAGAACACGATGACGTGGCCCTCGGCGCCCGGTACCGGCAGATATGACCGCCCGCCGTACTCGTGCACGCGCGTCCGGGCGTCGTAGGGAGCCTGGAGCAGCTCGGTGCGGCGGCCCTCGGCCAGGTGGACGACCGTCGTCCGGCCGCCCTCCTCGGGCCTGGTCTCCTGCCACCACACGTCGTCGCCGGACACGGTGGGATAGCCGATCCGCAGCCGCGCGCGGGCGACGTCGCCGGCGGAGATGGGAGACGGCCATGAGCCAAAGGGAAGGGTCGCACGAGCGGTCATATGCGAATCGTCCCGCATCGGAGGATCGGTTGGGGCCATGACGGGGCAGTTGCCGCCGGAAAGATACGAGCCGCTCAGCGGGGAGAAGTCAGGCCGCCGGGGTGATTTCCGCATGCTGCCGGCGGTGCGGAGATTCTGGACGCCCGCCTGATGGATTTGTGGCGGTCCGTCCCGTCTGCCCGGGAGAGTGCCCCACCTCGCCGCCGGTGCCCTCCCGCGCCTCCAGCCCCCGCCGGACGGCCCGTGCCGCGCTCCGCCCCGCCCGGTTCGCCCCGATCGTGCTCGCGGACGGCCCGTACCCCAGCAGGTGGACGCGCGGATCGGCGGCCACCCGCGTCCCGTCCATCACGATCCCGCCGCCCGGCCCGCGCAGCCCCAGCGGCGCGAGGTGACCCAGCGACGCCCGGAACCCCGTGGCCCAGAGGATCACGTCGGCGTCGAAGGACGACCCGTCCGCCCACACCACGCCGGACGGCGTGATCCGGTCGAACATCGGCAGCCGGCGCAGCACGCCCGACGCCCGCGCCGCCCTCACCTCGTCCGTCAGCATCAGCCCGGTGACCGAGACGACGCTGGCGGGCGGCAGGCCGCGCCGGACCCGCTCCTCCACCTTCGCGACGGCCGCGCGGCCCAACTCCTCGTCGAACGGCCCCTCGACCCACTCCGGCGGCCGCCGGGTCACCCAGCGCGTGTCGGCGGCCACCTCGGCGATCTCCAGGAGCGCCTGGACGCCCGAGGCCCCGCCGCCGACCACCACGACGCGCTTCCCGGCGAACTCGTCCGGCCCCCGGTACTCGTGCGTGTGCAGGTGGCGGCCCCGGAACGTCTCCATTCCGGCGTAGCGCGGCCAGAACGGCTTCTCCCACGTCCCGGTCGCGTTGATCAGGTAGCGGGCGGCATATCCGCCCTCAGAAGTGGACAGCAGCAGCCGTCCGCCGGGGAGATCCCGCACGGACGACACGTCCACCGGCCGCCGCACCGCGAGCCCGAACTCCCGCTCGTACCGCTCGAAGTACTCCGAGACGACCTCGGACGCCGGACGGCGCGGGTCGGGCGTCCCGAGCGGCATCCCCGGCAGGTCCGCGATCCGGTGCGCCTTGCCCAGCGTGAGCGTCGGCCAGCGGTACTGCCAGGCCCCGCCAGGACGCGGCGCGTGGTCGAACACCACGAAGTCCACGCCGTCCCGCCGCAGCTGGTACGCGGCCGACAGGCCCGCCTGCCCGGCCCCCACGACGGCCACGTCCACGGCGGTCGCGCCCGCTGGAATCTCGTCGTACGTCACGTCCGCGAGAACCCCGAAGGGCGCCCCCGGATTCCCCGGAGACGCCCCTCGCGGCAAGGCGGGACGGGACGGCCGTCAGACGGCGTCCGCGCCGCTGGAGGACATGCCCGCGGCGGGCATCACGCCCAGATCACCGCTCATCGTGGAGATCGACTTGCGGCTGCGGCGGCTGCGCGCCTCCAGCCACGTCGCGATCCGGCTCACGATGAGGTTGATCGTGATGTAGATCGCCGCGCAGACGATCGCGGCCTGCAGCAGGTTGGAGAAGTTCGCCGGCTCGATCTTGAACCCGTAGGACGTGAGGTCCTCGTAGCCGATGATGAAGCCCAGCGAGGTGTCCTTCAGCAGCACCACGATCTGGCTGACGATCGCGGGCAGCATGGCGGTGACGGCCTGCGGCAGCAGCACCAGCCGCATCACCGCGTTCTTGCGCATGCCGAGCGCGAACGCGGCCTCGGACTGCCCGCGCGGGATCGACTGCACGCCCGCCCGGACGACCTCGGCGAGCACCGAGCCGTTGTACAGGGTGAGGCCGAACACCACGGCGGCGAACGCGGGCACGGTCACCGTGCCGTTGTTGATCGTCACACCGAAGATCGTGAAGACGTTCTCCACCATGACCCGCTGGAAGTTGCCCAGCGGGCCGTCGGCGATGATCGGGCTGACCGTGGCCGGCACGAAGAACGCCAGGAAGATCAGGATCAGCAGCGGCATGGCGCGGAAGAACTCCACGACCGCCGCCGCCGGCACGCGGACCCACCAGTGGTCCGACAGCCGGGCCAGGCCGAACACCGCGCCGAAGACCAGCGCGAGGACGGTGCCGACCGCCGCCGCCTTCAGCGTGTTGATCGTGCCCTGGATGAAGTAGGTGCGCCAGACGTCCCACTTGGTGAACGGCTCCCACTTCACCTTCGCGAACTGGCCCTTGTCGCCCAGCGCGTAGAGGACGTAGGCGATGATCCCGACGATCACCAGGGCGGAGAGCGCGGTCAGGATGGTGTTGCGCCGCCGGGCGCGCGGCCCGGGCGCGTCGAACAGGACGGTCGCCTCGTCGCGGCTCATCGCGCCACCGCCATTCGCTTGGTCAGCCAGCCGAAGAAGAAGCCGGCCGGGAGGGTCAGGACCAGGTAGCCGACGGCGAAGCCGATGAACATCGGCAGCGTCGCGCCCAGGTCGAAGAACAGCGCCTTCATCTCCGAGGCGGCCTCGACGCCGTAGGCGATCGCGCCCACCACCGTGGTGTTCTTGATCATGGCGATCAGCACGCTGCCGAGCGGGCCGATCACGGACCGGAACGCCTGCGGCAGGATGATCATCCGCAGCGACTGGGTGAAGGTCAGCCCGATCGAGCGTGCCGCCTCGGCCTGGCCGAGCGGGACGGTGTTGATGCCGGACCGCAGCGCCTCGGCGACGAAGGCCGAGGTGTAGACCGACAGCGCGGTCACCGCCCACCAGTAGCCGTTGACGGTCGGCGTCTCGGAGAAGTGGAACTTGAGGATGTCGCTCAGCGCGGAGATGCAGAACGCCGCGAGCAGGGTGAGCGGGGTGTTGCGCAGCAGGTTCACCACGAAGGTGCCGACGCCCCGCAGCACCGGTGTCGGCGACACCCGGAAGCTCGCCCACACCGTGCCGAGGATCATGGACAGGACCGCGGTCACGGCGGCCAGCCGGATCGTCGCCCAGAAGCTGATGGCGATCTTGTCGAGGTTGTTGAAGACCTCGGTGAAGTCGAAGAGTTGGCCCATGGGTTCCCACCTGTAGGAGGCCGCGCCTACGCCCCCTCGGCAGGGGGCGCGGCGCGGCCGGCGGCGTCAGACGGTCAGGCGCAGCCCTCGAACTGCGGAACGGTCGTGGTGGGCTTCAGCCCGGTGCCGTTGAAGTACTTCTCCAGCAGGGTCTTGGCCGTGCCGTCGGAGTACATCTTGGTGATCGCGGCGTTGACCGCCTCGCAGCCCTTGGTGTCGCCCTTCTTGATGCCGACGCCGTACTTCTCGTCGGTGAAGGGGTCGTTGATCACCTTGAACTTGCCCGCCTGCTGGGCGGCGAACCCGGCCAGGATCAGGTCGTCGGTGGAGACCGCGTCCACCGCGCCCGCGTCCAGCTTGGCGACGCAGTCGGCGTAGCCGGTGGCGTCGACCGTGGTGGCCTTGATGTTCAGCTTGCCGTCCGGCGGGCCCTGCACGACGCGCTTCCAGGAGTTGGAGCCGGCGGCCTTGCAGATCTTCTTGCCCTTGAGGTCGGCGGCCTTCTTGATGTCGGTGTTGTTCGCCTTGACCATGGTGTCCTGGTGGGCCACGTAGTACGGGCCGCCGAAGGTCACCTTGGGCTTGCGCGAGTCGGTGATGGAGTAGGTCGCGACGACCAGGTCCACCTGACCGGTCTGCAGGAAGGTCTCGCGGTTCTCCGACCGGGCCTCCTTGAAGGTGATCCCGCTCTCCGGCACACCGAGCTGCTGCGCGATGTACTTGGCCACGGACACGTCGAACCCGTCGATGGAGCCGTCCGGCTTCTTCAGGCCGAGCGAGGGCTGGTCGAACTTGACGCCGATGACCAGCTTCTTGTCGTTCTTGGCCTTGTCCGCGACGCTCGTCGACTCGGCCTTCTTCTTGGAGGAGTCACTGCCGCAGGCGCTCATCGTGAGCGCCAGGGAGGCGGCGGCCAGGGCGGCCACGATCTGACGTGCTCGCATGTGTCGTCCCTCTACTTTCGTGCGTTGCCCGGTGCGGGAGGCCCGCGCTCAAACTCTGTCCCTGCCCTTAGGTGCGTCCCCTTTGGTGGCTTTTGGTACGCCCAAGAGAACGCGCCGCCGGCGCGTCGTCCCGGTACGCGGCCCCGTGACGTGGTGTCCGTACGGGGCCGGGTACGCGGATCCTGCTACGTCGTGTCGGTGCGCGTGCAACCGGTCGCGCGCGCGGCGGACCGGCGGAAGCGCGGGGTTCGGTGCGTCAGTGCGTGAGGATCTTGGACAGGAAGTCCTTCGCGCGGTCGGTGCGCGCGTTGGTGAAGAACTCGTCCGGGGTGCTCTCCTCGACGATCTGGCCGTCGGCCATGAACACGACCTTCCGCGCGGCACGGCGGGCGAAGCCCATCTCGTGCGTCACGACGATCATGGTCATGCCCTCCTGGGCCAGGTCGGTCATGACGTCCAGGACCTCCTTGACCATCTCGGGGTCGAGGGCGGAGGTCGGCTCGTCGAACAGCATCACCTTGGGCTTCATCGCGAGCGCGCGGGCGATCGCCGCGCGCTGCTGCTGGCCGCCGGACAGCTGGGCCGGGTACTTGCCGGCCTGCGTCCCGATGCCGACCCGCTCCAGAAGCTCCATGGCGTGCTTCTCGGCCTCGGCCTTGCCCACCTTGCGGACCTTCATCGGCCCGAGCGTGACGTTCTCCAGGATCGTCTTGTGGGCGAAGAGGTTGAAGGACTGGAAGACCATGCCGACGTCGGCGCGGAGCCGGGCCAGGTCGCGGCCCTCCTCCGGGAGCTTCTTGCCGTCGATCAGGATCGTCCCGCCGTCGATCGGCTCGAGCCGGTTGATCGACCTGCACAGGGTCGACTTGCCACCGCCGGACGGGCCGATGATCACGACCACCTCACCCTGGTCGATGGTGAGGTTGATGTCCTTCAGGACGTGCAGTTCACCGAAGTGCTTGTTGACGTTCTCGAGCACGACGAGGGGTTGGTTGTCAGAGGTCCCCTTGTCACCAGCTCCCTTGCCGATGTCCACCATGAGCCCGGACTTTACGTGATGCTTATCGCCGGGGAAGCCCGCAAGCGGTACCGATCCGGTCACGAATGCCCATGTAACCGCGCTGATGAGGGAGTTCTCACGATGTTCGTCCGCGCTGGCCGGACCCGGTGTGTCGGCCGTAATGTGACCCGCCGGTAACCAATTGGTGATCCACTTGTTCCGCACGGGGCGCTCCCCTCACCCGCGCGGGGCGCCCCGCCCCTCCGACTACCCTTGGACCGTCATGAGTGCGCCTACTGAGACCGGTCCCCGCACGTACGAGATCCGTACCTACGGGTGCCAGATGAACGTCCACGACTCCGAGCGGCTGTCCGGGCTGCTGGAGGACGCCGGATACGTGCGCGCGGACGGCGCGGAACCCGACGTGGTCGTGTTCAACACCTGCGCCGTCCGGGAGAACGCCGACAACCGCCTGTACGGCAACCTGGGCCATCTGCGCCCGGTGAAGGACGGCCGGCCCGGCATGCAGATCGCGGTCGGCGGCTGCCTCGCGCAGAAGGACCGCGACACCATCGTCAAGCGCGCCCCCTGGGTGGACGTGGTGTTCGGCACCCACAACCTCGGCGCCCTGCCGGTGCTGCTCGAACGGTCCCGCGTGCAGGAGGAGGCGCAGGTCGAGATCGAGGAGTCCCTGGTGACCTTCCCCTCGACGCTGCCGACCCGGCGCGAGTCCCCCTACGCGGCGTGGGTGTCGATCTCGGTCGGCTGCAACAACACCTGCACCTTCTGCATCGTCCCGTCGCTGCGCGGCAAGGAGAAGGACCGCCGTCCCGGCGAGATCCTCGCCGAGGTCGAGGCGCTGGTCGCCGACGGCGTCATCGAGGTCACGCTCCTCGGCCAGAACGTCAACGCCTACGGCTCGGGCTTCGGTTCGCTCGCGTCCGCCCCGGACGAGGTCAGGGCGATGACCGAGGGCGGGCAGAGCGCCTTCGCGGGCCTGCTGCGCGCGTGCGGGGGAGTGGAGGGCCTGGAGCGCGTCCGCTTCACCTCCCCCCACCCCAAGGACTTCACCGACGACGTGATCGCGGCCATGGCCGAGACGCCGAACGTGGTGCCGTCCCTGCACATGCCGCTCCAGTCCGGCTCCGACGCCGTGCTGAGGGCGATGCGCCGCTCCTACCGGCAGGAGCGCTTCCTCGGGATCATCGAGAAGGTCCGGGCGGCGATGCCGGAGGCGGCCATCACGACCGACATCATCGTGGGCTTCCCCGGCGAGACCGAGGAGGACTTCGAGCAGACCCTGCACGTCGTCCGCGAGGCCCGGTTCGCCTCGGCGTTCACCTTCCAGTACTCCAAGCGGCCCGGCACGCCCGCCGCGACGATGGACGGCCAGATCCCCAAGGAGGTCGTCCAGGAGCGCTACGAGCGCCTCGTCGCCCTGCAGGAGGAGATCTCCTGGGCGGAGAACAAGAAGCAGCTCGGCCGCACCCTGGAGGTCCTGGTCGCCGAGGGCGAGGGCCGCAAGGACGACGCGACGCGGCGGCTGTCCGGCCGCGCCGCCGACAACCGGCTCGTCCACTTCGCCGCGCCGGACGAGGCCGTCCGGCCGGGCGACATGGTGACCGTGGAGATCACCTACGCGGCGCCGCACCACCTGGTGGCCGACAAGTCGTTCTCGGTGCGCCGCACGCGCGCGGGCGACGCCTGGGAGGCCCGCCAGGGAAACCCCGAGGGCGTCAAGGGCGTGGCGCTGGGCATGCCGCCGATCGGCCGTCCGGCGCCCGCCGCCCAGCCGGCCACCGGCTGTTCCACCTGCCCCTAGTTCTGTATCAGGCGTGCGTCAGGGGCGTCCCGGCCTTGCTGGGACGCCCCTGATGACGCGTGCGGGCCTTCGGGCCCGGGCCGGACCGGTGGTCAGGTCCGGGCGTACCGGTCAGGGGCCGGCCGTGCCGCCCTGACCGCCCGGGGCCTGACCGCCTGGGCCCTGGGCCCCGTCCTGGGGCGGGTTCGGCGTCTGCTGCCCCTGTCCGGCCTGTCCCTGCCCGGAGTGGTCGATGTACTGGCCCGCCCTTTCCTGGGCCTTGTCGACCTTGTCGGCGTACTTGCCGCCGGTCTTCTGGTCGAACATGTCTCCGGCCTTGTCCACGCCACTCTTGGCCTGGTCGGGATGCTGGCCGAACATTTCCTTGACCTTGTCCATCAACGACATGGCAAACCTCCCCCGAGGTCGTCCGGCGCCGGGGCCGCCGCACGGTGGGGCGACGGCGCGTGGCACCCGTACAGTCCGATCCCTACCCACCGGTTGCCAGAATTAGCGTGTGAGTTCTCCTGACGTGATCGCCGTGGTCGGACCGACCGCCGCCGGAAAGTCCGATCTGGCCGTCGAGCTGGCGCTCCGGCTGCCCGGCGAGGCGGTGAACGCCGACTCGATGCAGTTCTACCGGGGCATGGACGTCGGCACCGCGAAGCTCTCCGCGGACGAGATGCGGGGCGTCCCGCACCACCTGCTCGACATCTGGGACGTCAAGGTCACCGCCAGCGTCGCCGAGTTCCAGCGGCTCAGCGCCGAGGTCTTCGCCGAGGTGCGGGGACGCGGGCGGGTGCCGGTGCTGGTCGGCGGATCCGGCCTGTACGTGCGGGCCGCCCTGGACGAGATGGAGTTCCCCGGCACCGACCCGTCCGTCCGGGCCCGGCTGGAGGAGGAGCTGGCCGAGGTCGGCTCGGGCGCGCTCCACGCGCGCCTGCGCGGCCTGGACCCCAAGGCGGCCGAGGCGATCCTGCCCAGCAACGGCCGGCGCGTGGTCCGGGCGCTGGAGGTCATCGAGATCACCGGACGGCCCTTCACCGCGACCCTGCCCGAGCACCGCTACCGGTACCGCTCGGTCGTCCAGATCGGCCTGCAGGTGCCGCGCCCCGAGCTGGACGAGCGGATCGCGCTGCGGGTCGACCGGATGTGGGAGGCCGGGCTCGTGGACGAGGTCCGCGCCCTGGAGGGGCAGGGCCTGCGGGACGGCCTGACCGCCGGCCGCGCCCTCGGGTACGCGCAGGTCCTGCGGTTCCTGGCGGGGGAGTGGAGCGAGGCCGAGGCCAAGGAGGAGACGGTCCGGGCGACGCGCCGGTTCGCGCGCCGCCAGGAGTCCTGGTTCCGGCGCGACCCGCGCGTCGTGTGGCTGCCGTACGACGCCCCGGACCTCGTCGAGCGCGCCCTGGGCCTGCTGTAAAGGGGCTGGTCCGGCGGGGTAATACGATCGAGGCATGCGTTTCATCAAGGGCCACGGCACCGAGAACGACTTCGTCATCCTCCCCGATCCGGACGGGGCCCTTGACCTGACCGCCGAGGCCGTCGCGCGGCTCTGCGACCGGCACGCCGGGATCGGCGCGGACGGCGTGCTGCGGGTGGTCCGCACGAAGGTCGCCGGCGAGCCGGCGGTCGAGGGCCTGCCCGCCGAGTGGTTCATGGACTACCGCAACGCCGACGGGAGCATCGCGGAGATGTGCGGGAACGGCGTGCGGGTCTTCGCGCGGTACCTGGTGGACGCCGGGCTCGCCGAGCCGGGCGAGTGGGACGTCGCGACCCGTGCCGGGCTGCGCCGGGTGACGATCGGGACGTCCGGGGACGTCCGGGTCGAGATGAGCGGGCCCGTGTACCTGGGCGTGGGCGAGGCGAGCGTGGCGGGCGAGAGCTTCGGCGGCGTGCGCGTCTCCATGGGCAACCCGCACCTGGCCTGCCCGGTGGACCGGCCGCTCGCCGAGCTGGACCTCTGCCACGCGCCCGGATTCGATCCCGAGGTGTTCCCGGACGGAGTGAATGTCGAGTTCTTCCGTCTCGTGGGCGAACGCCATGTGGAGATGCGAGTCTACGAACGCGGTTCAGGTGAGACCCGCTCCTGCGGCACCGGCACGGTGGCGGTCGCCGTGGCCGCCGCGCTCGGCGGCTCCGTCCCGGGCGGCGCGTCGAACCTGCCGACCGGGGAGTGGACCGTGGACGTCCCCGGGGGCCGGGTTACCGTGTCCCTGGAGGCCGGGACCAGCTTCTTGACCGGTCCGGCCGTCCTGGTGGCCGAAGGGGAGACCAGGACCGATTGGCTCTAGTCATTTGTGACTATTTTTCGTCCCGGGTGACTCGGGACTCCTGTCCCTGACGGAAGGGCCTCCCGGTCGCCTACTTTCTGGGTGCACACCTCGGGTGGCGAGCACACCTCAAGGTGCAGGCCGCGCGGGCCGGGATGGGAGCCTCGGAACCGCAGCGGTGTCGAGGGCCGGTGGCGACCTTCTTGGCGGGGGGCGGTCACCGGCCCTCACCATGTCCGCGGGCAGGCGGACGCCCACATGCCAGCCCTGTTCGGCTCAGTCCCGTTCTGCTCAACCCTGTTCGGCGGGCGCATGGGCCCGGGACGGCTCCTCCGCCGCGAGCCGCTCGTCCTCGGCCGCCTCCGAGCCGCCGTCCGTCCGGAGCGGGGAGGCGTCCGGTTCGCCCTTCGGCGGCGAACCACCGGACACGGCGCCCGGCGGCACACCCGGCAGCACACCTGGCGGCGCGCCGGTCAGGGGCAGCCGCGCCCGCACGAGCGTCCCGCCCTCCGGACGGCCGCTGACCGTGCAGGCCCCGCCCAGCTCGGCGGCGCGCTCCCGCATCGACGACATCCCGACCCCGCCGCGGAGATCCTCCGGCGGGCCGATGCCGTCGTCCTGGACGCTGACGTCCAGATCGCCGTTCAGCCGCAGCCGGACGACCGCGTGCCCGGCCCGCGCGTGCCGGTACACGTTGGTCAGCGCCTCCTGGACGATCCGGTACGCCGCGACCTCGGCCGCCGCCGGGAGCGCGGCGAGGTCGCCCTCGACGTGCACGTCCACGCGGG
>NZ_JBFAOF010000152.1:0-11318 GCF_040675125.1 Spirillospora sp. NPDC049652
CTCGGCGGCCCGCGCCGGGGGCAGGTCGAGCACGGCTCCGACCTCGGCGTCGTCCAGGCCGTGCCGCAGCAGCAGGTCGAGCGACTCCCGCTCGGGTCCGCGCAGGCCGCCGAGCGCCGCGTGGACGAGCCGCCGGGTCGCCAGGCGGCGGGCGCGCTCCGCGTCGTCCAGGAAGAGGTCCTCGACCTCCGGGGCCTCGCGGCGCTCGGCGGGACGCCGCGGATCGCGCAGCCGCCGCACGCACTCGTTCCGGACGAGCGCGTACAGCCAGGCGCGGAAGGCCGCCGGATCGGTGAGCCGCCCGGCGTGCGCGTAGGCCGTGAGCAGCGCCGCGTGCAGGGCGCGGGCCGCCTGGTCCTGGTCGCGCAGCAGGGCGTGGCAGTAGTCGAACAACCGGGCGGCGTAGGCGTCCACCAGGCGCGCGAGCGCGTCGGTGTCCGCCGCCGGGAACGGCGCGGTCGCGTCGCCGGGCGGCGGTCCGGACAGCACGTGCGCCCCGGATCTGGCCAGGGAGCGCGCGAGCCGTTCGTCGTCCAGGCGGTCGAGCGTGGGCCAACCTGTCACGAGGTCCTCCCGCGGGCTGGGCAGGGGAATTCGGGGGCGCGCTCGAGGCAGAGGAACCGTGCTGCGGAACCGGGGCGGCGTGCGGGGGGTGCCGCCGGGGGGCCGCCGGATCACTCGGCGGAACGCTGGAGCCGCGGACGGGCGGAAGGTCGGACGACCTGCCGGGGAAGGCCCGCCGGAGAAGTGGCGAAGTGTGTGGAGGCCCGACGGCCCCGCTCCCCGTCGGGCCTCCACACAGAAAGACGGCCGACCCGGCCGTCCGGTTGACACGGGTTGCGAGAGAAATTTCGGGGATTTCGGGCGGGCCGGTGACCCCGTGCGTGACGTGCGGGAACGGGCGTGCGAGGGGGGCGGAACGGTCGTCCGGCGGCGCGCGGAACGGCCATTCCCCGCGCCGCCGGCTGCCGGACGACCCACCGGAAGCCGGACGACCCGCCGGGAGCCGGACGACCCGCCGGGAGCAGGACGACCCGCCGGACGCCGGACGGCCCCGCCGAGGCCGCCCTCGCGGGCGACGTCGGCGGGGCCGTCCGTCTCGCGGCCGGTGGACGGCGCGCGGGTGCGGGCGCGGGGCCCGCTACTGCTTGATGCGGCGGGAGAGCATGGCCAGGAAGATCCGGCTGATCTCCTGCGGGGTCTTGGCGACCTCGACGTCACCGCCGGTGAGCTGCGCGATCTGCTTCAGCTCGGCCGGGTTGGTGTCCGGGCCGAAGCCGATCATGTTGACCTGGATCGGCTTGTTCGGGTCCTTCTCGGCCTTCAGCTTGGCGAGCGTCTCCTTCAGCGACGGGCCCTTCTTGTCGTCGTTGGTGCCGTCGGTCAGCAGCACGATCGACGTCCCGAACTCCGGCTTGTAGGTCCGCTTCATGTACTTGTAGGCCGCGAGGACCGACCGGTAGATGCCGGTGTCGCCGTCCGGCTTCGGCTTCATCTGCTGGAACTGCGACAGGATCATCGTCCGCCGGGTGCTGGACCCGATCCGCTCGCCGAGCGGCCCGACCGACACGGCCTCCTTGTAGGGGACGCCGCCGCTGCCCATGTTCGTGGAGAACACCCAGACGCCGAGCTCGGTGTCGTTCGACATCATGCTCAGCCCGCCCTGCGCGACCTGCTGGATCGCCTGGAGCCGGTTGGTGTTCGGGCCGACCGGCGCGACCATCGAGCCGGACACGTCGATCAGGGTGAGCATCCGCAGGCCGAGCGACAGCTTCGACCACGCCTGCATGACCTCGGTGACGTCCGCGGGCTTCGGCGCCGGGAGCTGGCGCACCCGGCCCGGGGTCACGCCGAGCTTCGGCGTGAACGAGGACGGCGCCTTGCCGTCGGCCGACCGGAACCCCAGCTCGCGCACGTCCGACCTGGTCGCGTCGGTGTTCAGCGCCTGCTCCAGCAGGTGCGCGGCCTTCTGCCGGTCGCCGTCGGTGGTCGTGACGGTGAACGGGTAGTCGAACATCAGCGTGCCGTCGTCGGGGTACAGCGCCTGCGCGGGCTCGGCCGGGTTGCCCTTGTTGTACCGGTAGATCGCCTGCTCGGGGGCGAGCGCCACGGGCTGCCGCGACCGCCGTCCCTTCTGGAACTGCTTGAACTGGTCGTCCACGGTCGGGACGGTGCTCTCCCGGACGGTCCGGACGATCCCGGTGAAGATCGAGGCCTTGTTGGCGTCGCCGGTCAGCAGGATGTTGGTGACCATCAGGGCCGACATGCCCGCGGTGTTGCGGCCCGGGTCGGGCACCAGCAGCCGGATCATGTTCGGCGGGATCATCTGGTTCTTGGTGACACCGCCGCCCTGGACGCCGCCCGCCGCCTTCAGCAGGTTGTCCCACGACGGCGTCGCCGTGACGCCCTGCTTGCGCAGCGTCGAGGCGAGCGTCTGCGGCAGCCCGATCACGAGCGGGCTGCGCGCGACCGACGTCTTGGTCGGCTGGATCGCCGCGCCGCCCTTGGACGCGCCGCGCACGAGCGACGTCCACAGCGAGGAGTCGGGGATCCACACGTCCGGACGCTGGTCGCCGCCCTGGTCGACGGCCGTCCCGGACAGCACCGTGGACACCTCGTACGGCCGGCTCTTGGTGACCGTCGCCTTGACGCACTTCCCGCCGACCTTGTGCCGGTCGTCGTTGAACCGCCCGGCCGCCTTCGTCACGGCCGGCTCGATGTCGGGGGACGCCGAGACCCTCAGGTCGATCGCGTTGCCGCCCGAGCAGCCCGCGCCGCTCTCGGCGAACGCGTACACGCCGACGCCGAGCAGCAGCGCCAGGCCGACCGCGCCCGCCATCGGCCCGATCAGCGCGGACAGGCTCCGCTTGCGCCTGCGGCGGCCCTGCTCGTACCCGCCCGACCCGTCGCCGTATCCGCCCGATCCGCCGGAGCCGCCGCCGTAACCGCCCGACCCGCCGTATCCGCCGGAGCCGCCCGGGCCGTCGCCCGTGCCGCCCGCGCGTCCGCCGAAGAACCCGGTCGGGCGCTCGCCGGACCGGTTGAGCAGTTCGTCCTCGTCGCCGTAACCCGAGTCGCCGTACCCGGACCGGAGCGGGCCCCGGCGGGGAGCGCCCTCCTGACCGTACCGGGCCACGTCCGATCCGTACTGCGCGGCCTCGTCGGAGTAGCGTCCGCCGCCGTACTCGCCGCCGGCGGCGGCCTGCCGTCCGAGGCCGTAACCGCCCGGGTCGGACGCGCCGGAGAACCCGCCCGGCCCGCCGAAGGTCTGCTGGGGCCCGGACTGCCGGGGAGAGAACCACTCAGGCGAGGTCTCCGGACCCGCGCCGCCCGCGCCTGGCCCGCCCGGGCCACCGGGACCGGTGGGGTAACCGCCGCTCTGCCCGGTGCTCGGCATCGACGGGTAGCCGCCCGAACCCGGCGGCGCGGACGGCCCGAACAGGTACCCGCCCGACTCGCCGGCCCCGCCGGGGGACTGCCGCGGCCCGTCCGGCCCGCCCTCGCGGGGGGCGAACCAGTCGGAGGACGCCCGGCCCTCGTCGGCAGGGCCGTGGGGCGGCCGGGCGCCGTCGCGCCCGCCGTCGCCCGGCGTCCCTTCCGGGAGGTCATTGCGATGACGTCCGTTCACGGCTGTCCTCGATTCAGCAGAAACCCGTGGATGTTCCACGGCACTGTAGTAGTACGTCCCGGCGGTGACAAAGACTGCTAAAAACGATGATGACGCAGGTCATGAGCATTTGTCTCGTTGGTTCATGGCGTCGGCGCGGCCCCCGGCGGGGTGCCCGGCACGTCCGGAACGCCGGTCCGCAAAGGGGATCCGAGGGCCCGGACGACGCCTCGGGACGGCCCGCGCGAGGCCTCCGGAGGGCCGGACGACACGTCCGCGCGGGCCGGGCGACACGTCTGCGCGGACCGGGCGAAGACTCCTGGACGCGGTTAGGACGGCGGGGCAACTCTCGTCCGCGCCCGTTCGTCCCAGAGGATGGGGACGGAACGGCTTCACACGACGGGGTTCGCCGAGGGCCCCGCGACCGGGGGAGCGGGTGTGGACGAGACCAGCGGCGACGGCGCCACCGACCGCGCACCGGACCGGCCCGCGACGACCACCGCGAGCAGCGACAACACCCGAACCCCCGCCACCTCCGCCCCCACTCCCGCGCCCGTCCGGGCCGGCGGCCGGGCTTGGCGGACGTGGGTGGCGTGGGGAGGAGTGGCAGCCTGGGGTGCGTTCGCGCTGATGCGCTGGGCGGACGGCGATCGCGTTCCCGGGCTCGGAGTGTTCGCCGCGCCGGTGCTGGCCGTGACGCCGTATGTCGCGGCCACCGCGCCGATCCCGGTCGCGGCCGCCCTCGTGCTGCGCCGTCCGCGTGCCGCGATCGCCGCGGGACTGGTCGCGGCCGGGCTGCTCGCCGCCGTCCTGCCGCGCGCGATACCGAGCGGCCAACCCGCCGCGCAAGGCCCTGAGCTGCGCGTTCTCACCGCGAACCTGATGTTCGGCAACGGCAGCCCGGCCCGGATCGTCGAGCTCGTGCGACGGACGGACGCCGATGTCCTCAGCCTCCAGGAGTTCCCTCCCGAGGCCGTCGCGAAGTACGAGAACGCCGGGTTGACGAAGCTGCTGCCCTACAAGGTGACCGACACCCGCTGGGGCGCGGCCGGATCCGGCCTCTATTCGAAGTACCCGCTGCGGGCGCTGCCGTCCCTGCCGAAGACGCAGATGGCGATGCCGTCCGCCGAGTTCACCCTGCCCGGCGGACGGCGCGTCCAGATCACGGCCGTCCACCCCGTCCCGCCCATCAACGCCGAGTCGCTGGGCGACTGGAAGCGCGACCTGGGCGAACTCCCGGCGGGCGGCGGCACGGCCACCGCCGCACCCGCGGGCGGCGCCGCGCGACCGGGCGGAGCCGGAGGGGTGACCCGTGTCCTCGCCGGCGACTTCAACGCCACGCTCGACCACGCCACCCTCCGCCGCCTGATCGGACGCGGCTACGCCGACGCCGCCGACCGGGCGGGGCGGGGACTGGTCCCGACCTGGGGGCTCGGGCAGTCGCGCCCGCCGCTGACCATCGACCACGTGCTGCTCGACCGGCGCTGCGCCGTCCACTCCGTCCAGATCTACGATCTGCCCGGTAGCGACCACCGCGCCCTGTTCGCGCGCCTGCGACTCCCCTGAGCAGGCACAATAGGGGGATGGTCCACCAGGTTCCGGTCACCGACCCCGCCGATCCGCGCCTCGCCGACTACACCCGGCTCCGGGACGTGAACCTGCGCAAGAGCCTGGAGGCCGAGCACGGGCTGTTCATCGCCGAGGGCGAGAAGGTGATCCGGCGCGCGGTCGGCACCGGGCACCCTGTCCGGTCGCTGCTGATGGCCCGCCGCTGGCTCGACCCGCTCGCCGACGTCCTGGACGGCGTCGACGCCCCGGTCTTCGTCGCGGACGACGACGTCGTGGAGGCCGTCGCCGGGTTCCCGGTCCACCGCGGCGCGCTCGCGTCGATGGGACGGCTCCCGCTCCCGCCGGTGAAGGACGTCGTCGCCACCGCCCGCCGCGTCCTCGTCCTGGAGGATCTGGTCGACCACGGCAACGTCGGCGCGATCTTCCGGTGCGCGGCGGCGCTCGGGGTGGACGCGGTCGTGCTCGCCCCGCGCTGCGCCGACCCGCTCTACCGCCGCTCGGTGAAGGTCTCGATGGGCGCGGTGTTCGCCGTCCCGTACGCGCGGATGACCAACTGGCGGGACGACCTGGGCGTCCTGCGCGCCGCCGGCTTCTCGCTGTTCGCGCTCACGCCCGACGCGTCCGCCGTGCCCTTGGACGAGGCCGACTTCGGCGACCGCGCCGCGCTCATGCTCGGCTCGGAGGGCGACGGTCTCTCGTCCCACTGGATGGACGAGGCCGACCGGCTCGTCCGCATCCCGATGAGCGACGCGGCCCTCGCCAACGGCGTGGACTCGCTGAACGTCGTCGCGGCGGCGGCCATCGCCTGCCACGACCTCGTCCGCTCCCGCTGAACCCGCAGGTCCGCGACCCCGCGGTGCGGGCGTGCGCGGACTGGGCGGGCGCGGGTTGAGCGGGCTACTCGCCGAAGGCTGAGCGGGTTACGTGCCGGAGGCTGGACGGGCTACTTGCCGAACGTTCCCTTGCGGGGACGCCGGTGGGCGCCGCCCTTGGCGTGCTTCCCGGCGGACGCGCCCGGCGCGGCGGGCCGGCGTCCGAGCCGCAGCTGCGTCAGGAGCAGCGAGAACGCCACCAGCAGCGCCGCGAGCCACGCGATCTGCGTGCTGGCGACCCGCTGGAAGGCCATCTCCTGCGCGACCGGGGCCTTGTTGGCGCGCAGCGTGCTCTGCGGCGTCGCCAGGGAGGTGTCGGGCGTGGCGACCGACGGGCTCGGCGCGTTGCCGCCGGTGATCGGCGGCAGCGCGACCTGCGGACTCTTCGTCCCGTCGAACGAGCCGTTCGGGTTGGGCGGGACGTAGCCGTTGCGGTTGCCGGTCACGGTCGTGTTGTTGTTCCCGCCGCCGTTGCCCCCGCCGGTGCCCGTCGTGCTCTTGGTCGGGCTCGGGCTCTTGGAGGTCGGCTTGGACTTGACGGGCGGGTCGGACGGCTTGCCCGGCTTGGTCGGCTTCGGGCTGGACGGCGTCGGCGACGGGCTCGCGAGCGGCGTGAACACCACCGTGCCGCCGCCGGACTTGACCGTCTTGCCGTCCTGGACCACCGAGGCGGTCACCGTGACGGGCGTCTTCTTCTTCACGTACTTGGAGGCGAGCGTGAAGCTCTGCAGGGCGGTCACGGACTCGCCCTTCACGCCGTCGAAGCCGCAGCCGTGGGAGGCGCTCAGCGCCGCGCCCTTGCCGCAGGACGGCACGTCCAGGTCGACGTGCGAGGTGGCCGTGCTCAGCAGCACCCGGACGCCGGAGAAGTCGCCGCCGCCGCCGGTCACGGTCGCCACGACCGTCGCGGTCTGGTCCGCCTTCACCTGGTCCTGCGCGACCGCCACGCTCAGGACGAACGGCGGAGCCGCCGGGGACGAGGAACCGGACGGAGAGTCACTCGGCGTCGGGTCGGCCGCCGCCGGGAGTGCGAGGACCGTGCAGGCCCCGACCGCGACCACCGCCGCCGCTCCGAGACCCTTCAGTGCCGGTACGCCTGCCCGCCGCGAAGCCACGCCCGAGCCACCTCCGTCGCGTCGTCGTCGAACGCCCGAGTCCCGCTCTACCCAGGACTCGATCCCGGAATCATGCGAACACGGATCCAAGGCTGAAATCAACCCCGTGTCCGATTCGGACGGGCATCCAGGACACTACCGTCAGATGAACTCCTCGCGCACGTCCTGGAGTTCCCCGCTCGGGGCCCAGGCCTGCCAGACGCCCTGGTCGATCCGCTCCAGCCCGAGCGCCTCGGCGACCGGCGACCGGCCGCCCGCGTACTCCACCCGCGTCCAGCCGTCGTGCTCGCCGACGACCACGAACGGCTCACCGCGCCACCGGCACACCGTCCGGACGTAGCGCAGCGACTCCAGCTCGAACGCCGGGACGACCCGCCGGAACCGGTCCGGCCGCAGCTCCTCGAACCCGTCGGTCGGCTCCGGCGCGTACAGCCGGATCTCCCCGTCCGCGCCCGGCACGGCCTCGAACTCCCGGCCGAGCCAGCGGGCCACGTACCCGTCCCGGATCACCGCGCCACCTCCGTCCGGCCGGCGGGCGTCGCGCCCTCCGGCCGCAGCCAGGCCAGCCGGTCCGGGTCGTACATCGCGACGAACCGCTCCGAGCCGTCCCGGCCGAGCACGTACATCTCCGCCCCGAACGGCAGCCGGACGCTGTCCACCTTGTACTCCCGGATCGACCCCGCGCTTCCCGGCGCGAAACCGTCCCCGCCGAACGGCGGGCGCTCCACGACCCATCCGGCCTCGCCCCAGGAGGCGACGTCCTCCTCGGTGCTCCCGCCGAACGGCACCCGGTACAGGTCCGGGCAGTACGCCGGCCACCGGATCACGTGCACCGAGTCGTCCGCCGGTGAGAACGGCGACTCCTCGTACAGCAGCCCGAGCGTCTCGTACAACTGGCCGGGGGTCAGCAGCTCCGCGACGTCCGACGTCGGGTGGACGAACCCGCCCACGCGGTCGTACCCCTGGTCCAGGTACCAGGCGACATGGGCGTGCGGGACGACCTTCTGCATGATCGTCGGTTCGGTGCCGAGCTCGCCGTCCGGCTCGGCGGCCCGCCGCCGGTCGGCCGCGCCCCCGAACGCCGCGACCCCGTCGAACGCGTCGTCCTGCCGGACTCCGGCCACGTCGGGAGCACCGGGACGGGACCCGCCGGGCATCCCCGGCACCCCCGCGCGCGGTCCCCGGGGAACCTCGACCCCCGGCCCTCCGGGCACCCGCGCCACCGGGACATCGCGCTCCGGGGACTCGAACTCCCCGGACGCACCGGGCCGATACTCACCGGGAGCGGCTTGCTCGGACCCGACCGTCCCGTCCGCGTATCCGTCGGACACCGCGGCATCGCGGGTCGGGGCCACATTGTCGTGTTGGCCGGACGGCCGGATGAGGGCGTCGTCCCGCGCCGCCACGCCTCGGCCGCCGCGTTCCGCGGTCTCCGGGCCGGTCGGCGCGGCCGGGCGCGGCCCGGCCGGTGCCGTCGCATTGGCGGCGTGCTCACCGGACGCGGCGGCGCGGCCGTCGTGCGCTCCCATGGCGCGGCCGTCCGCGGCCGAGGCCGTCCCCGCCTCGGCGACCGCGCCCTGGTCGGCGACCGCGCCGGGCTCGGCTTCCGGGGCGTGGGCGAACGCCGTGAGCGTGGACGGGTCCGGCTCGGGCTCCGGGACGGGCTGGATGAGCCCGACGCGGATCGCCCACTCGCTGAGCGCCCGCACCTGGTCACCGCGCAGGGACGCGCCGATCCGGGTACGCGGGTTGAGGAGCATCGCCCAGTCGTCGCGCGGCCACGCGGCGATCAGTTCACGGAAGTCCGCGTACACGAACCGCGACTCCGGAAGCACTTCGCGCAGGCGGACGAGCGAGGTGAACACCTGCACGGCCGAAGGGCCGCGCAGCGCCGCCTCCCAGCGGAACTCCCGCTGCGTGGGCGTCACCTCCAGCGGCGCGTCCTGCGGGATGGGCACCAGCACGTTCGCCGCGAGCAGCACCCGCAGGAACGCGTCGGAGTCACCGGCGAGCGCCGCCTCGAACAGCTCCTGGTCGATCCGGTTGCCGGGCTCGAACTCCGGCTCGGCCCCGCCTTCGGCCTCGTCCTCCGCCCGGGGTCCGCCGTCCGCCGGACGCTCCGCCGCCGTGGCCGGATCCGGCCCGGAGCGTCCAACCGCGCGTTCCGGTACGGAGCCGTCCACACGCCCGGCGGTCTCCGTGCGTACGGCGATATCGGCGGACCCGGCCGTCGCAGCCTGCCCAGCGTCGGCCACATTCGCCGGTGCGGCCGCTTCCGGGCGTGCTGCCGCGTTCGCCTGTCCGGCGTCGCTCGCATATCCAGTCGCCTTTGCCTGGTCGGCTACGTCTGCTTGGCCAGTGCTTTCGGCGCGGTGGGTTGCGTCGGTCTGTCCGGCGACGTTCGCGTATCCGGTCGTCTCCGCCCGGTCGGCTGTGTCCGCTTGGGCGGCGGTGTCCGCGTAACCGGGGGTGTCTGCACGGTCAGCCGTGTTCGCCTGTTCGGCGACGTTTGTGTATCCGGGCGTGTCCGCGGGGGTGGCCGTCTCTGCCCGGCCGGGGATGTTCGTGTGTCCCGGTGCGGCGGTGCCGTCGGAGGCGTCCGCCTGTCCGGCGCGGCTCGGGTGACCGGCCGTGTCCGCATGCTCGGCCGGGACGGGTTGGCCGAGGCCGTCGGGACGTTCGGCGGCGGCCGCAGAGGCGGGCGCGTCATGTCCGGCGGGGGCGGCGTTGTCAGTTTCACTTGCGCGTCCGGCGGCGTCCGCGCCTCCGACCGCGTCCACGCGAGCGCTCGTGTCCGCCTGCCCATGCGCATCCGCGTGCGCGTGGCCGGGGACATTCACGGGGTTGGCGGCGGTACGAGTCGCCTCCCCTGCTAGCTCAGAGGTGTCCGGGCGTCCGGCCGCGTCCACGTGGGGGAGGCCGGACGGGGCCGCGTGGCTGCGCGGCTCCGGGTTCGCGTCTACGACGGTCTGCATGAGGTCGGACGCGTCCGGAATGTCCGTGCGCCCGGCGGCTCCCGCGCTTTCCGGGACGTCCGCGTGCGGTGTCGCGCCGGTCAGGGCACTTGCGTCGGTGCGCGCGTCCGCGGCCGTGCGTTCGGGCGTGCTCGCGTAGCCGGGGACGTTCGCCTGTCCGCCAGCGTCCGCGATCGCGGGCGTGTCGGTGCGCTCAGGAGCGGTCGCGCTCAACGGCACCGGGCCGGTCTCGGCGGACGCCTCCGGCTTCGGGGCCGGGGTGTCGGCGAGCGGCGCGGCCGGGAACGGGGTCTCGGCGGCGGCCTGGTCGGGGGACGGCTCGGCGGGACCGCTCAGCGCGCGGACCTGCTCGCCGGGGATGGCCGCGTCCACCGGCGTGCCGGGGTTCAGGACGAGCGTCCAGTCGGCGTCCGGCCAGGCGGCGACGACCTCCAGGAAGGTCGGCATGACGAACCGGGACGATCCGACCGCCTCGTTCATCCAGCGCAGCGACGTGAACAGCTGGATCGCGACGCGCCCGTGCACGCGCGCCGGTCGCCACGGGAACTCCGGGTCGTCGGGGGTGATGCCCCACGGCGTCTCGGGGTCGGCGGGGACCAGCACCTGCGAGCCCAGCAGGACCTTGAAGAACGCGTCGGTGTCGCGGCGCACCGCCGCGTCGAACAGCCGCTGCTCGACCTCGTTCTGCGCCTCGAACTCCTCCGACATGCGGCGCGCGGCGCGCTGGTCGGCCCAGGTCGCGAGGCCCGGCAGCTGCTCGGCCAGGATCGTCCCGCCCGCCGGGGAGCCGGGGTTGACCGCCAGCGCGTTCGCGTGGTCCGGCCAGTAGCGCAGCACGAGCGGGAACGGGACGCGGATCGAGTCGGCGCCGGGCCCGGAGGTCTCGGCGAGGCGCTCGGGGGAGGTGAAGACCTGCACGAGCGTCGCGCCGTCCACCTCGCGCGTCTGCCAGGCGAACCCCGCGCGCCCCGGACGGAGCGTGAAGTCGGCGTCCGGGCCGACCGGCAGCAGCACCTCGGCGTCGGCGAGCGTCTGCAGGAAGAGGTCGTGGTCGTTGTCGGACGCGGCGCGCAGCAGCGACCGCTCCACGTCGTTGGCGGGCTGGAACTCCGGGCGCGGCTCGGCGCGAGGCAGGTCGCGGTGCCGGCCCTGGAGCTCCTCCCACGGCTCGTCCGCGTCC
>NZ_JBFAOF010000153.1:0-11301 GCF_040675125.1 Spirillospora sp. NPDC049652
CGGCTCGCGGCCGACCGGCGCTGCCTGGCCGCCGCCGGGATCACCACGGCCCAGCTCGGCGCGCTCTTCGCCGTCCAGGACCGGCCCGGCCTCACCCAGCGCGACCTCGCCCGGACGCTCGGCCTGCGCGAGTCCGCCGTCACCGCGCTCGTCGGCCGGCTGACCTCGGCGGACCTGATCGTCCGCGAGCCGCACCCGGACGAGCACCGGGCGGTCGTCCTGCGGCTCTCACCCGGCGGCGAGGCCGCCCTGCGCGCCGCGCAGCCGACGATCGACGCGTTCAACGGCGAGTTGCGCGCCGTCCTCGGCGATGCCGCGTTCACCGGCACCGCCGCCGCCCTCAGCCGTCTCGTCCACGACGGCATCGACTGACCCCCTCGCCGGCCCCGCACCCCGGCGATCACATCACCGCAGGTCAAGCGGCCAGAACCGGCCTCCTGGTGACGCTGGGAGGGCCTTCAGTGGCGCCGGGAGGACCCTGGGAAGCCCTTGAGATCCTTGGGCAGGGTCAACGCCTGATCGCTCGGCCGCTCCGCCGGATGGGCACCGGCCCCAGGCGGTGGGGCGTCCGCCCCCGACAACGGCACACGGATGTCCGGCTCCAGTGCCGCGTCCGGCGAGGAGAGGCGCAGGGTCACATCGGCGCGCAGGTCGGGCAGGAGCGAGTAGAACCGGTCGCCGGGACAGTCGGTGTCGCTCAGGTCGCGGTGCCCGACGATCGCCGCCGCCGGGTGCAGGTTGTACCGGTCGCACAGCCAGGCGCAGACCTCGACGAGGGAGGACCAGAGGGCGTCCGGCGGATCCTCGGAGCCGTAGGTGCCCTCGTTCTCGATCCCGAGCGTGTGGGAGTTGTGGTTGAGAGCCTGGGCGCCGAGGACGAGCTTCTTCGCGCGGATGGCGCGCAGGCTGCGGTTGCGTCCCTCCATGACGATCCCGCCGCGGCTGATGGTGAGCTGCTGGCCCGTGTCGTCCCAGCCGCGCCCGTCCATGTGGAAGCGCTGGATGTCGCGGGACAGCCGGTAGGCGTGCTCGACGGAGGTGTCGGGCGAGTTCGGCGTCGCGGTGTGGTGGACGACGACCCGGTCGGGCGCCCGGTTCATGATCGTGGCCGGACGTCGCGGTGGACGGGCCTTCCAGTCGGACCGGGGATGGACCTCCGGCGTCGGCGCCCCCTGCTTGTGCCGGCTCACGTCGTCCGCGCTCCGCGTCGCCCCGGACGCTGAGGCGTCAGCGGACGCGCCGCCGCCATGTCCACGGGGCGTGGGTCGGGGCCGGGGCCCGGGGGCGTTCGTCGCCATGGCCCTATTCTGCGGCCCGCACAGCGCGTCCACGGTCCAGGCGCCGAGGACGCCGACCAGCAGGCCACGCCGCGTCACCACCTGGAGCAGACCCGGCAGACCCCGTGGATCGGCCTGATCCGGCTCTCCTGGCTCTTCCGATGCGAGACCGTGCATGCCGACCCTTCCGAACCACCGATGTGGTTACGGAAAGTAGTCTCACCGCGGGTCCCATCCCAAGCACCCGGAGGTTCGCTGACGTTTAACATGAAACGGAAACGGCCGGACCCCCGCGAGCGGGGATCCGGCCGTCCTGGTGCCGGGGCGGACTCAGCCCTCGAGGACGTTGACGTCGATCGAGGCGCTGACCTCCGGGTGCAGCCGGACGCTGACCCGGTGGGTGCCGACGGTCTTGATCGGGTTGCCGATCTCGATCCGGCGCTTGTCCAGCTCGGGGCCGTCGGCGGCCTGGACCGCGGCGGCGATGTCGGCGGCGGTCACGGCGCCGAACAGGCGGCCGTTGCTGCCGGTGCGGGTGCGCAGGTTGACCTTGAGGGCCTGCAGCCGGCCGGCGATCTCCTTGGCGTGCTCGACGGTCGCGATCTCGCGGGCCGAACGCGCCTTCTTGATCGAGGCGATCTGCTTCTCGGCGCCGCGGGTCCACTGGATCGCGAAGCCGCGCGGGACGAGGTAGTTGCGGCCGTAGCCGTCGCGGACCTCGATGACGTCGCCGGGCTCGCCGAGGCCGGAGACCTGCTGGGTCAGGATGAGCTTCATGTTGTCACTTCCCCCTGACTCAGCGCGCGGTGCTGGTGTAGGGCAGCAGCGCCATCTCACGGGCGTTCTTGATCGCCGTGGCGACGTCGCGCTGGTGCTGGGTGCAGTTGCCGGTCACGCGACGGGCGCGGATCTTGCCGCGGTCGGAGATGAACTTCCGCAGCAGGACCGTGTCCTTGTAGTCGACGTAGGAGATCTTCTCCTGGCAGAACACGCAAACCTTCTTCTTCGGCTTGCGCGGAGGTGGCTTCGCCATCGTGGTGCTCCTTTGGGGAGAGCCCCGCTCACGCGGGAATGGACGTGGTGTGAATGGTTAGAAGGGGGGGTCGTCGGAGAACCCGCCGCCCCCGCCGCCGGTCGCCCAGGGGTCTTCGGCCGGGGCCCCGGAGGAGCCCCCCTGGCCGCCGCCGCCGAAACCGCCGCCGGACTGGCCGCCCTGACCGCCCTGGCCGCCGAAGCCGCCACCGCCGCCGAAGCCCCCTCCGCCGCCGCCCTGCCGCTGGGTCTTGTTGACCTTGGCGGTGGCGTTGCGCAGGGACGGGCCGACCTCGTCGACCTCGATCTCGAAGACGGTGCGCTTCTCACCCTCGCGCGTCTCGTACGAGCGCTGCTTGAGCCGGCCCTGGACGATCACCCGCATGCCGCGCTGCAGGCTCTCGGCGCAGTTCTCCGCCGCCTGCCGCCAGACGTTGCAGGTCAGGAACAGCGCCTCGCCGTCCTTCCAGTCGTTCGACTGGCGGTCGAAGAACCGCGGGGTCGAGGCGATGCGGAAGGAAGCGACGGCCTGGCCGCTCGCGGTGAAACGCAGATTCGGGTCCTCGACGAGGTTCCCGACGATCGTGATTACGGTGTCGCCTGCCATGGGGCTTCGCTCCGGCTGGTGTTGGGCTGGACCGCTCCGGCTCAGTGGACCTCGGGGCGGATGACCTTGGTACGAAGGATCGTCTCGCTGAGGTTGAGCTGACGGTCGAGCTCCTTGACCGTCGCGGGCTCAGCCGTGAGGTCGATCACCGCGTAGATGCCTTCGGACTTCTTCAGGATGTCGTAGGACAGCCGGCGGCGGCCCCAGACATCGACCTTCTCGACGCTCCCGCCGTCGTCCTTGACGACCTTCAGGAACGGGTCGAGAGCGGCACCGGCGGTGCGCTCGTCGATCGCGGGGTCGAGGATGGTCATGAGTTCGTAGCGACGCATGCTTGTCCCTACCTCCTCTGGACTGATGCGGTCACGGTCTCTCCGTGACAGGAGGGCTTCTTGCGTCCTTCGCGGCCGCGCCTCCGAGAGGCGCCCGTCCGCACCGGCGGACCGGCCGCGAGACCGATACAGGCTATCAAGCCTCGGCAGCGTGCGAGCCATTCCGGTGCTCCCGCCCCTGGACCGGAGTCGACGGACCCGAACCGGTCGACCAGGGCACCCTCGCGCAGGGCACCAGGGCGCCGGGACGGGCTCGACGCCGGCCTCAGCGCCGGGCGGACGCGGCGTGCTGTGCCGGACGGGCGCAGCGGCGGCGTTCGAGCTCGGCCATGATGTCGACCATCCGCGCCCGCATGCGCGCGGTCTGGGTCGTCAGCATGGACAGTTCCTCGACGAGCTCGGCGTCGCCGATGACCGCCAGTTCGCTCTCCCTCATGATCAGCCCCTCCCCCGGCCGGACACGTCCGGTCGAATTCCTGTTCGACGTTACCGGGTGCCGCCGACATTTTCCGCGCGCCCGCTCCGGATTGACCCCCGCCCCGTCCGGGAATCTCTGGGACGTGCACGGCCCGCGCCGCCTCGGGCGTCCGGCGGGCACGGCACGGGCATGCGATCCGCTCGATCCACGCGATCGACCGAGTCACACCGCACCTATCCCAAGGGGGTGTCCCGATGCCACAGGAGGTAGCCGGGCGCAGGAGCGAACGCGGGGCCGTCGGAGCCCGCCCCGCCGAGCGGCACATGTTCCAGGACGGGCTGGCCGGCGGTGCGATCGTGCTGGGCCTGCTCGCGCTGGTCCTCGGCTGGATCCCCGCGACGCACTTCTTCGGGGCGCTCGCCGGGGTGATCGGCTTCCCCCTCGCCCTGTACTCCCAGCTGACGTCCAAGACGACCGGCGAGCGGTGGCTGAACGTCGTCGGGCTGGTCGGCTCGTTCGTCGGATTCGGCTTCGCGCTGCGCCACGGCGGCTTCATGATCTGAGGTCAGGGGGCCGGCGGGCGGGGATAGGCTCGGTGGCATGCGCATCGGAGCCCATGTCGACCAGACCCGTCCGCTCGACAGCGCCCGCGCCCGGAACGCGGACGTCGTCCAGTTCTTCCTGGGCGACCCGCAGGGCTGGAAGAAGCCGGTCGTCCCCGAGGGCGCGGCCGACCTGGCGGGCTCCGGCGTGGACGTCTACGTGCACGCGCCGTACGTCATCAACGTCGCCACGTCCAACAACCGGATCCGGATCCCGAGCCGCAAGCTGCTCGCCCAGCACCTGGAGGGCGCGGCGTCGATCGGCGCGAAGGGCCTGATCGTGCACGGCGGGCACGTGCTGAAGGACGACGACCCGGAGACCGGCTTCGAGAACTGGCGCAAGGTCTTCGAGCGGCTGGACGACGTCCCGGTGCCGGTGCTGATCGAGAACACGGCGGGCGGCGGCAACGCGATGGCCCGCAAGTTCGACCGGATCGCCCGGCTCTGGGAGGTCCTGTCGGGCGTCCCGGGCCTGGACTCCAAGGTCGGCTTCTGCCTGGACACCTGCCACGCGCACGCCGCGGGCGAGGAACTGATCGACGCGGTCGACCGGATCAAGGCGATCACCGGGCGGATCGACCTGGTGCACTGCAACGACAGCCGGGACGCGTTCGCGTCGGGCGCCGACCGGCACGCCAACCTGGGCTCGGGGACGATCGACCCGGAGCTGATCCTCGGCGTGGTGCGCGGGGCGGGCGCCCCGGTCGTCGTCGAGACCCCGTCCGACGGCCAGGCCGCCGACATCGCCTTCCTCCGCGACAACCTCTCCTGACCGTCCCGGGGCGGCTTTCGGCTTCTCTTCCTTCCGTCCGCGGACGGCTGGTCTCGCGTGCCCTCGATTCTCGGGGGGCCGCTCACCGGCCCAGGGCTTCGGCGGTGCGGGCGGTTGGCCAGTGTCGGCCGGGCACGGCGGGAACTCCGGAGACACGGAGGGAACCCCCGCAGGGGACGCACCATCTAATATCGCGCAGACCCGATGTCACGACACACTGGCATAATCCGGATCCCCTACCACCAGCGCACGCGAAGTTGCTTCGACGGCGGGCGCGCGACCCGATCGGGAAGTCAATGGCACAGCCCCCCTACGACCCGTACGGCGGTTACGGGCAGGACCCGTACGCCGCCCAGCAGCCCCAGCCGTACGCCCAGCCCGCGCCGGTGCCCGCGCCCGTCCAGCACAACTACTACGGCGGGCCCGCGGCCGCCCCGCCGAACAACGGCATGGCGACCGCCTCGATGGTGCTGGGCCTGATCGGGATCATCTTCTGCGGCTTCACCTCGGTGCTCGCCATCATCTTCGGGCACATCGCCCAGAGCCAGATCAAGCGGACCGGCGAGGGCGGCGCCGGCATGGCGACGGCCGGCCTGGTGCTCGGCTACATCGTCACCGTCGGCTGGCTCATCGTCTGGATCTTCTACATCGGCCTCTGGGCGGCCCTCGTCGGCTCGTCCTCGACGTCCACGTACTGACCGGGGCCGTCGTCCGCCCGGTCGGGACGTCCGGTTCCCGCGGCTCGCCGTGCCGCGGGCGCGCGGCGGGCGGGCACGGAACGGCCGGCCGGACAGACGGCCGGCGAACGGGGTGATCGTCAGGTGAGCCGGGGGACGCCGGCCACCTCGACTCCGACGCTCGACAGCATGACCACCATCGGCGTCCGCGTGTCGCGCCAGTACGCGACGGCCTCGGCGAACACGTCCAGGGCCGTGCGGAACGACGCCTGGTCGGCGTCGGCGAGCTCGGCCCAGGACTCGTAGAGCACCACGTAGCCCCTGTCGGCCGGGGCCCAGGAGAGATCGGTGAGGCAGTCCTGCAGGGCGTCCCAGTTCTTCCCGAACCAGTCCGGCAGGTCGAACGCGCCGGCGCACAGGCGCAGGAAGCCGTCCTTGTCGCGGGCGCGGCGGCCGTCCAGGTGGAACGGACGCCAGCCCTCCTCCGCGGCGCGCTCCATCCAGCCGAGGTCGCGGACCGCGCCGTGCCCCGGGGACGCCCGCCACTGGTAGACGCCCGGCTTGAGGCGTCCGGTCAGCAGCTCGTCGAGCGCTTGGTTCGCGTCCACGTCATCTCCCCGAACTCCGTTTCCGTTCGTGCGCCGGCCGGTCGCCGTCCGCCGGGCGGGTCATCCCCCGCTGACCCGGACGAAACTGCGGTAGTGGTCCTGGGTGTAGTAGCGCTCGCCGCCCCGCCCGCCGATCAGGCGACGCGCCCCGCGGTCGCCCGCGCCCGGCGTCGGAACGGTGTACTCCCGGTAGTACCCGCTCGGCTCGGCCGGCAGCCGGTGCTCCCGGTTCGCGAAGACCGTGCCGTCCTTGCGGTAGGGGAACGGCCCGCCCGCGTCGATCAGTTTCAGGGTGCGCCGCGCCTCGGCGGGCAGGCTCGACGCCGGGACGGTGCGGAACGTGTCGCGCGTCCCGGGCGGGCGGGCGCCCTTGGCGGCTCCGCTGCTCTGCCGGACGCCGCCGGGGCGTCCGGACGTCGTCCCGGACGCGTTCGCGTCGCCGCCGGACGTCCCGCCGCAGGCCGCGAGCCCGGTCAGGGCCAGCAGCGGCGCGAGGACCAGGGCGAGCAGGGTCCGTCGAAGCCTTCGGCCGAGCGTCATCTGTGCGCAACCCCTTTCCACCCGGTGATCGTCGCATACGGCGCGGAGCGTCCCTCCCGTCCGACGCGCTGACCTGCGAATTCCGGCGTGTCGCTCGGCGCGGGGCAGCGGGAGGAGACCTGCGGGGTCAGTGGTAGGCCCAGTCGAGCATGCGGGACGCGTCGCGGAAGCGCCGGCCGGGCCTGGTGCGGGAGCTGTCGAGGACGGCTCCGTAGACCGTGTGCCCGTAGCGGCGCGCGGCGAACAGGAAGCTGTAACCGGCCTGGGACGTGTATCCGCTCTTGATCCCGAGCAGGCCCGGGTAGCGGCCGAGGAGGTCGTCGGTGGTGTACCAGTGGTAGCGGCGGTGCGTCCGGGACGCGCGGACGACGTACTGGTCGCGCCGCACGATGTCCCGGAACTCCCGGAGCCGCATGGCGTACCGCCCGAGTGCCACCAGGTCGCGGGCCGTGGACCAGCCGGGGGCGGGCGGGAGGCCGGCCGGATCGTTGAAGTGCGTGGAGCGCAGGCCGAGGCGGCGCGCGGTCCGGTTCATCTTGCGGACGAAGCGCGCCCGCCCGGGTCCGTAGGCGTTGGCGAGGGCCGACGCCGCGTCGCAGCCGGACGGAACCAGCATCGCGCCGAGCAGCTCGCGGGCGGTCAACCGGTCGCCCACGCGTAGACGCGCGGTCGAGCCGTGCCGTCCCATCGCGTAGGCGGCGTCGGCGGGACGGACGCGGACGCGCCGCCCGAGTCCGCCTTCGCCCAGCACGACCACGGCCGTCATCACCTTGGTGATGCTGCCGATCGGGAGGCGCGTCCGGGCGTTGCGGGCCCAGAGCATATGGCCGGACGTCGCGTCCGTCAGGAAGGCCGAGCGGGCGTGGACTCCCCGGGGCCCGCGGTCGCCCCCGCTCGCCGCCGCCGCGCCGGCGGACGGGGTGAGGCCGGTGAGGGCGAGGCCCAGACCGACCGGAGCGGCGATGAGGAGCGTGATCCGCATGATCGGGTGACTACCCCGCTGACCAGCGAATCCCTTCGACGCTTCCGAGATTTGACCATGCCGGTCCGGAACCTGGCGACATGTGCCCACGGCCGTCCGGACGGGGAACGGAGACGGCGGGACGCGCCCCGGGGGCCGGAGTGCGTCCCGCCGTCCTCACGCGTGGCCCCTGGCCTCCGGCGGTCGCCGGTCAGCGGACGAGCCGCCAGACGTGGACCTTGCCGCACTTCAGGTTCTTGAAGGTCACGCCGTGGTTCGGATGGCTGATGACCTTGTCGGCCCAGCACAGCTTGGCCGCGAGGCGGCCGGTCTCGGGAGCGCTGAAGGTCGCCTTGTAGGGCGCGTTGGACTTCGTGATGTTCACCCCCGGACGGCCCCACTTGCCGCTCTTGCTCGCCTGCCGGTGCCAGAAGACCAGGTACTTGCCGTTCTTGGCGGTCTTCCGCAGGTTGAGAGTGGACTTGAAGCCCTTGCTGGAGATCGTGTACGCCCCGCTGGCATGGCCGCCCTTCACCGACAGGCTCCAGCCGTGCGCCTTCGCCGCGTGCGCTTCGGCCGGGGCCGCCATGGCGGTACCGGTCGTCAGCGCGCCGACGAGTCCCATCGTGCCGAGAGCCAGTGCGGTTCGCCGCATGTTTCCTCCTCGGTTGGGGTTGACGATCCGCCACCTTGCCGAGGTTCCGGAAGGCATGCAAGCGCCCCGGGGTGAAACAGCCCAGCCATGGGGTGGACGTTGTGCTTACCCGGCCCAGCCACCCGAGGTGAAGGTGAGCAACTGCAGGACGGCGAACGGGACGGCCGCCGCGACGACCGCTCCGAACAGCCACCGGTGACGCAGCGCGAGCATCCCGAACCACAGCCACAGCGGCCACCACAGCAGCGTCGCGCGCCCGATCGACAGGTAGTAGGACGACGTCATCAGGGCCCCGAGCTGCAGCCCGACGTAGACCAGTTCCGGCCAGCGCCGCCGGTACAGCAGGTAGAGCGAGAGCAGCACGCCGACGACCGCCGCGAAGATCTCGATACGGAACGCGAGCGTGAACTCGTAGTCGGTCTCGAAGGCCGAGCGCCAGGTGAGCGAGAACGCGTCCCACGGCATCGTGAACTCGCGGTGCCAGCCCGCCTCCTGCGCGTGCTGCCAGGCCATCCAGTCGCCCGTCCGGTGCCACTGGTAGACGGTGTAGACGATCAGCGGGGTGAACGGGAGGGCCAGCCAGGCGAGCGGCCGCCACCCGTGCTCGCGCCGACCGCGCCGTCCGACCACGTACTCCGCGATCATCGCGAGGGCCAGGAAGAGACCGGTGATCCGGACGGCCGAGGCGGGTGTGGCGAGCAGCGCCGCCCAGGCCCACCGGCCGCGCCGCGCCATCAGCCACGCGGGCAGCGCGAACGCCAGGAACAGCGACTCGGAGTAGCCCGCGAACAGGAACACCGCAGCAGGACCCGCCAGCATCGCCGCGACCGCGCCGGCCCCGACCGTCCCGGACTCGCCTCCCGCCCGGTCATCGGCGGTACGGGACTCATCGTGCAGGTCGGACTCGCCGGTTCCGCTGCTGCCGTTCGCCGTGTGAGCGTTGGCGGACGGCCTGCGGAGCGTCATCCGCGCGGCGGCCACGCCGGTCGCGTGGACGCCGCGTTGGACCGTGCCACCCTCTCCCCCGTGGCCCGCCGCCCTGTCGGCCCTGTCATCCTCGGAGTGGGAGCCGCCTCGGGACGTCAGCCCGGAGAGCCGAGCCCGGAACGCGCCCCGGCGCAGCGGCCGGGCCCTCAGCTCGTCCTCCGCCAGCCGACCGAGCGCGACGGCCGCGACACCGCCCGCGACGAACGAGATGACCAGCCCCGCGAGCTTGTAGTCACCGCCCGTGAATATCCCGACGAGCTTGAGCGCGAGCGGATAACCAGGGAAGAATGCGGGCCAACCGGGGTCGAACTTCTCGCCGGGCACTCCCCCGTAACCGTAGGTCGCGATGTTGAGGAAGCGCACCGCGTCCCACTGGGCCCAGCGATCCAGGTACGGCTTGCCGTCGTAGACCGACGGCAGCACCCGGGGCACGACGGCGGCGAAGAACATCACGCCGACCCAGGACCCGAGCCACAGGGCGAGCGCACGGCGGTCAGTCGGCCGGAGCCGGCCGATGGGTAGCCTCACGGTGCCATCAAATCCTGATCTTCGGGTGTTCGGTCGGCATACTCGCTCGTCTCACTCCGTAGTCCGCGAAACCAAAGGGGGCCCTGGCACATGGATCCGGGCGCGATCGGCGAACCGCTGGGGCCATGGGATCCCAGGAGGCTGGGCTCGTACGATATCCGCCGCAGGCTGGGCCGGGGCGGGCAAGGTGTCGTCTATCTGGCCGAACCCGCCGACGACGGGCCGGGCGGCGGCGGTGAGCACAGGTCGGACGGGCACGGGCTGGTCGACCACGGGCCGGGCGACCACGGGCTGGTCGCGATCAAGCTGCTCGGCGGCGACGCGCCGGGCGCGGTGTCGGACGACGTGGCCCGCCGGTTCGCCCGCGAGGCGGACGCGGCGATGGCCGTCGCGCAGTTCTGCACCGCCCGCGTCCTGTCGGTCGGCACCGACCAGGGACGGCCGTTCCTGGTGAGCGAGTACGTGCCCGGCCTGTCGCTGCAGGCCCTGGTCACCGAGCGCGGTCCCCGCACCGGCTCCGACCTGGACCGGATCGCCGTCGCCACCGCGACCGCGCTCGTCGCGATCCACCAGGCGGGCGTCGTGCACCGCGACTTCAAGCCGGCCAACGTGATCATGGGGCCGGACGGCCCGCGGGTGATCGACTTCGGCATCGCCCGCGCGTCCGGACCGGAGGCCGCCGCGACCACCGCGGTCGTCGGCACGCCCGCCTACATGGCGCCCGAGCAACTGGCCGGCACGTCCCCGAGCAGCGCCGTGGACGTGTTCGCCTGGGCGGCCACGCTCGTCTTCGTCGCCACCGGACGGCCCCCGTTCGGCGCGGACGCCATGACGACGCACCGCATCCTGCACGAGCGGCCCGAGCTGACCGGGGTGCCCGAGCGGCTGCTGCCGCTGGTCGGCGACTGCCTCGACAAGGACCCGTCCCGCCGTCCGACCGCCGAGCAACTGCTGCTGCGCCTGCTCACCGGCCGCGCCTCCGGGGCCGTCCCCGCGCAGCCGACCGCGTCGCAGATGCTCGGCCTGGGCGCCGACCTGGCCTCCAGCCCGCTCCAGTCCGGAGACCAGAGCGCCGCGGCCGATCCAGGCCGGCAGCCCCACGCCGGCGCGCAGGGTTTCCCCGGTGTCCCAGCGAGCCAGCGGGGCTTTCCGGGAGTCCCCGCGCAGCAGGGCTTTCCCGGAGTGCCCGCGCAGCAGCAAGGGTTTCCCGGTGTGCCTTCGGAAGGCGCGCAGTCCGGCGGTCAGGCGGGCTCGGCCCAGCCACCTGCGACCCAACCGGCTGCCACGCAGCCGCCCGCTTCGCAC
>NZ_JBFAOF010000154.1:0-11299 GCF_040675125.1 Spirillospora sp. NPDC049652
GTGACCGACAGCGGCCGGTCGACCCCGGCGAGCGTGGCGGACCAGCGCGAACGCAGCCCTGAGAGCAGGCCCGGGACGTCCAGGACCTCGGCGTCGGGTCCGGCGTCGCGGGCGAGCCGGAGCAGGTCGTCGATGATGTCGCGCAGGTGCTCGCCGCGGCGGACGGCGGCGCGGATCGCGGCGGTGAGGTCGGCGCCGGGGCGTTCCAGCGCCGACTCTAGGCCCAGCAGGAGCCCGGTCAGCGGGGTGCGGAGCTGGTGCGAGACGTCGGCGCTGAAGGCGCGTTCGCGGTCCAGCACCGAGCCGAGGCGGCGCGCGGTGACCTCCAGGGCGCGGCCGGCCTCGTCGGCCTCGCGGACGCCGGACGGCTCGGCGCGGACGGTGAAGTCGCCGTCGCCGAGGGACTGCGCGGCCCGGGTCAGCCGCTCCAGCGGGCGCGCGAGCCGCCGCGACTGGTAGAACGCGGCCGCCGCGGCGAGGCCGATGACCACGACGGCGAACGCGGCCATCAGCAGCCAGGCCCGGTTGCGCCGGTCGTTCACGTCGTCCTGCGGCATGCCGACCCGGGCGATCGAGGTGACCCCGGCCTCCGACGGGATGGGCGCGACGACCGTGAGGGTGCCGCCCTCGACCGACTCGTGCAGCCGCCCGTTGGCCGCCTCGGACGCCAGCGGGGAGGCGTCCGGGCCGTCCCCGACGATGCGGCGGCCGTCGACCCGGTAGATCCCGATGACCAGGCGCCGGTCCAGCCCGGCGGGCTTGGCGAACGGGCGCGGGTTGTGCGCCTCGTCGTCCGGCGCGGTCGCGGCGACCCGGGTGGCGTCCCGCTCCAGCTTGGTGATCGCCTCGCTGTGGTAGAGCCGCTCGACGGCGACGGCGAGCAGCAGCGCCAGCACGAGGACGGCGATCGAGGTGATGCCCACGATGGTGACCAGGAGCTGGCGGCGCAGCGGCGTGCTCGCGGCGCGGGCCTCGTCCCGGACCGGCATCGGCATCCCCCTCCCACCTGGGCGCCCGTTTGGTGAACGGAGGATATCGGGGCCGTCCGGAGGCGAAAGTGAACGCCACCATAACCGTCGTTGGACGGACTTCTCACTCACCGGGGACTAGCCTGGCCGCGGAACGGACACGGAACACGCTCGGGAGGCCGTACATGCGCAGGGTGCTCGTCGGAGTCCTCGCCCTGGCGGTACTGGCGACACTGGGCCTCGGGCACACCGCCCGGTCCCCGCTGTCCAACGCGTGCACCGCGGAGCCGCACGACGGGTCCCGGCTGTCCAAGGTCGTGGACACCGTCAGCGACACCCTCCAGATGACGCCCCGCAACACCTACTGCCACCAGCCGGAACGCGGCGGGGTGAGCCGTCCGGCCCCCGAGTCCGGCCACGGCGCCCCGGCATAGCGCCCACGGCCCCGACGCGGTGGCCGCCAGGGGAGAACACGGTGCTGACCGGGGTGAACACCCGAAACTCGTGTGAACGTCACGCTAACCTAGCCGCCCCTACGCTAGGCGGCATGGCGGGACCATACGTGCTCGTCGTGGAAGACGACGAGGTCATCGGCACCGAGCTGGGCGAGGCCCTGGCGGCGCAGGGGTACGAGCCGGGCTGGGCGGCCACGGGGAAGGACGCGCTGGAGCGCGTGTCCGCGCGCGCCCCCGACCTGATCCTGCTCGACCTCGGCCTGCCCGACATGGAGGGCGTGACCCTCTGCCGGCGGCTCCGGTCGGTGCTCACCGACACGATCATCGTCGTCCTCACGGCCCGCACCCAGGAGTTCGAGGTGGTGGTGGCGCTCGACGCGGGCGCCGACGACTACCTGACCAAGCCGTTCCGGCTCACCGAGCTGATGGCGCGGCTCCGCGCCCACCTGCGGCGCAGCAGCGCGTCCCGGGCGGACGAGCGGTTCGTCGGGTCCGGCAGCCTGAACCTGGACCTGGCCGCCCGCCGGGCCGTGTTCGACGGCGCCGAGATCGCGCTGCGGCCCAAGGAGTTCGACCTGCTGGCCTGCCTGGTCGCGCGGGCGGGCGAGGTGGTGACCCGGGAGGAGCTCATCGACCAGGTCTGGGACGTCAACTGGTTCGGCCCCACCAAGACCCTGGACGTGCACATCTCCGCGCTGCGCCGCAAGCTCGCCCAGCACGGCGCGGACCCGCGCGCGATCACCACGCTCCGCGGCCGCGGCTACCGCTACGAACCCGCCTGACCGCGCGTCCCACCGACCCCGCCTCGCCTGTCTGCCAGGGACAGGCGGGGCGGTTCAGTTCTTGCGGCCGACCGCGCAGTAGCCGGCGACCTCGTCGGTGGCGTCGACGGTCGGCCGCCAGCGCGTCATCGACACCACGCCCGGGTCGAGGAGCTCCAGCCCGTCGAAGAACGAGGCGACCTCGTCCCGGGACCGCGGCCGCATCGGGTTGGCGGACTTGGCGTTCCAGTCGTGCTGCGCCTCGGCCTGCGCGGACGGGTCGCGGTCGAAGTCCAGCGTCGAGTGCGTGAGGACCAGGTGGCTCCCGGACGGCACCGCGTCCAGCAGCGTCCGGACGATCGCGTGCGCCTCGCCGATGTCGTGCACGAAGTGCAGGACGCCCAGCAGCATGATCGCCACCGGCCGGTCGAGGTCAAGGGTCTGCCGGGCCCGCTCCAGGATGGTCTCCGGATCGCGCAGGTCGGCCTCGATGTAGTCGCACGCGCCCTCGGGCGTGCTGGCCAGCAACGCGCGCGCGTGCACGAGCACCAGCGGGTCGTTGTCGACGTACACGATCCGCGACTCGGGGGCGATGCGCTGCGCGACCTCGTGGGTGTTGTCCATCGTCGGCAGGCCCGTCCCGATGTCGAGGAACTGCCGGATCCCCAGGTCGCCCACCAGGTGCCGGACGGCCCGTCCGAGGAACGCGCGGTCGGCCCGCGCGATCGCCAGGATGCCGGGGAAGGTGCCGATGAACCGTTCCGCGGCCTCCCGGTCCACCTCGTAGTTGTCGTTGCCGCCGAGCAGGTAGTTCCATACCCGCGCGGAATGCGGCACCGACGAGTCGATACGCGCGATCCCGACCTCTGAGCCGCCCACGACAACTCCCCTCACCGACGGATGTCCCCGCTCAGATTAGTCCGGACTCCGCGTGCCGTCTGACCCATCCCTTCCGTCCAGTGAAAAGGCCCCGGCGAAATCTCCTGGCCGCGCCTTCCGCCCACCGCCGAGCAACCCGCATGATGGACGGCATGCAGCGGAAACACGACGACGAGTGGATCAAGATCGCCGGCTGGGAGAACGTCCCCGGCTGCCCGCATCCGGCCACGGTTCTGCAGGCTTGACTGCGTGACCGCGGCCTCTTCTCGAACCCGTTCGAGGAGACCGACATCCGCATCGACCTGGCCTGCGGCCCCGACGGCGAGACCGGCCACTGGCGCGGCTGGTGCGCGCTGAAACTGAACGCCTCCGCCCTACGCGCCCTAGGCCTGCACCCCGACCAGCCCCCAACCCCCTACGCCGGCCCAGAACCACCCCCCTGGTGGAACAACCCCCAAAACCCAACCCGCAGACACGCAAAGCGCCACCACCGCCAGAAGTGACACCCTCTCAGCCACGAAAACCCCGTCCCCCCAGCCTTAATGCAGCGGTTAATGCCACGGCAGCCCAAAACACCCGACCGAGTAAGGAGGGCATGCCATGGGACTCGCTGATCACTCAGTGATGCTGGCGCGAGGGGCATTGGTCTTGCTGTTGGCCGTCGCCTCGGTGTCTGCCACTTCAAATCCTGCTGCGGCTGAGATCATGCAGGGGGCGCATGGGCATCTGCGGCAACCGGACAGCCAACGGCGGTGATCTCGCCGGATACTACGTGCCCGAGGATTCGGAGGCCGGCCACGGAATCATCGTCCGCGCCGGGAAGATCACCAGCTTCGACGCTCCAGGCGCGGCCGGCACAACGGCCTTCGACACCAACGACCATGACCAGGTCGTCGGCACCGGCTTCCCTGAACAAGAAGCCCGCAAGGCGCTGCACGGCCCGACAACCATCCGCGCAATACTCCGAACGGCCAATCCCTGAGGCGGAATGGCGCGGAAGCCGTTCCGCGAATGTTCCGTGGATGGCGGCGAAAGGCTGCGGGCGGGGAAAATTGGCTGTAGAGACAACAAACCCCGGTGCCGGGCGTTGTGCCTGGTCAGCCGGGGTTTTCGTTGGTCCGGAAAGGGTGCCCCCTGCAGGATTCGAACCTGCGCACACGGCTCCGGAGGCCGTTGCTCTATCCCCTGAGCTAAGGGGGCGTTGCGCCTGGTGTTGCTCGGCGCGAGAAGAAGACTACCAGGGTTGGGGACGTGGTGCGCACCTGGTTGTTCGGGGTGCGAGGGGATCGCCGGTCGGCTAGCTTCGGGTGGGTGACCGAGCCACTGGGACGGGTGCTGGTCGTCGACGACGACGAGGTGATTCGGCAGCTGATCGCTGTGAATCTGCAGCTTGAGGGGTTCGAGGTCGTCACGGCGGTGGACGGTCAGGACTGTCTCGACAAGGTGCGGGACGTGCGGCCCGATGTGATCACCCTGGACGTGATGATGCCGCGCCTCGACGGGTGGGTCACGGCGGTGCGGCTGCGCGAGGACGACGAGACGCGGCACATCCGGGTCGTCATGATCACCGCGCGGGCGCAGGAGCACGACGTCCGGCGGGGGAACGAGATCGGGGTGGACGCCTACGTCACCAAGCCGTTCGATCCGAACCGGCTGATCCAGACGGTGCGGAAGCTCGCGGCCGGTGCGTGACGTGTCCGCATAGTGGTCGGATAGTCTCGCGAAGGTGACTCCAGCGGTGGTGAGCGGTGTGCTTCGGGACGCCGTGCGGGACGTCGCGGGCGGGGAGCCCGGCGACGTCACGCTGCGCTGCGTTGGGGCGGGGGTTTATGTGAGCCCGGTGGCGTTCCGGCTGGGGCTGGACGCGGAGGCCGTGGCAGAGGCCGTCTCGCATAGTGAGATTTCGGCCGAGGTCGATCAGGGGTTCGTGGTTCTGCGGGTCCGGCCTGGGGCGCTTGCCGAGGCGATCGTGCGGGATCCGGCCTATGGCTTCACCGACGGGGTGCCGGCCGTGCAGCTGAGAGATCGGCCCCGGGTTTTCGAGAATTCCGGGTTTTCGGTGCGGTACGCCTATGCGCGCGCCATGGCCGTCCAGAGGCGTGCTGCCGATTTCGGGATTCAGGGCGGGACCGTCGAGCCCGCCGGGGACGAGTTGCCGCTGATCCAGGCGCTGGGGGAGATGCCTGGATGGGCGGGGAGTGCCGCGCGCAAGAGGGACGGGCGTCTTCTGGCCCGGGCCCTGTTCCAGATGGCGGACGCCTATCACACGGTCTATGAGCACTGTCCGGCGCTGCCCGCGGGGGAGAAACCCTCGGCGGTGCACGCGTCCCGTGTCACGATCGCGGCGGCGGCGGGCATCGCCTTGCGCAACGGCCTCATGATGATCGGCGAAACCCCGAAAGAGCGGATATGAGCAGAGTTCACCCCGCCGGCCCCCGGCACGCCGGCGTCCTTCCCGAAGACCACCCCCTGCCGCCCCCGGCGGACCTCAACGTCCTGGACGAGCAGGTCTGGCCGCACACCGCCCGCAGGACCGAAGGCGCCATGACCATCGGCGGAGTCGACGTCCGCGACCTCGCCCAGCAGTTCGGCACCCCGCTGTACGTGTACGACGAGAACGACGTGCGCGCGCGGGCACGTGAGTACGCGGCCGCCTTCCACGACGGCAGCGTCCACTATGCGGGCAAGGCGTTCCTGTGTGTGGCCGTGGCCAAGTGGCTCGCGGAGGAGGGCCTCGGCCTGGACGTGTGCAGTGGGGGAGAGCTGGCCATCGCGCTGGCGGCCGGCTTCCCTGTGGAGCGCATCACCCTGCACGGCAACAACAAGTCCGTGCAGGAGCTGGAGCGGGCGGTGGAGGTCGGCGTCGGCCACATCGTCATCGACTCGTTCGAGGAGATCGCCCGGCTCGCCTTCCTGGCCGAGAGGCTGGGCAGGCGGCCCAAGGTGATGATCCGCGTCACGACCGGCGTCGAGGCGCACACGCACGAGTTCATCGCCACCGCCCACGACGACCAGAAGTTCGGGTTCTCGCGGAGCAGCGGGGCGGCGCTGGAGGCCGTCCGGCGCGTCCTGGAGCTGCGGGACACCCTGGAGCTGGTGGGCCTGCACAGCCACATCGGCAGCCAGATCTTCGACCCGGACGGGTTCGAGGTCGCCGCGCACCGGCTGGCGGAACTGCTCGTCGCCATCAGGGACGAGCACGGGATCGAGCTTCCCGAACTGGACCTCGGCGGCGGCTACGGCATCGCCTACACCGACGGCGACGAGCCCATCGACCCGAAGACGATGGCCGATTCGCTCAGGGACATCGTCCAGCGCGAATGCCGTGCGTACGGGCTGGCCATGCCGAAGCTCACGGTCGAGCCCGGACGGGCGATCGTCGGCCCGGGCGGCATTACGCTGTACGAGGTCGGCACGGTGAAGGACGTCGAGGGGCTGCGCACCTACGTGTCCGTCGACGGGGGCATGAGCGACAACCTTCGCACCGCCCTCTACGGCGCCGAGTACACCTGCGTCCTGGCGAGCCGGGAGTCGCAGGCGGAGCCCATGCTGAGCAGGCTCGTGGGCAAGCACTGCGAAAGCGGCGACATCGTCGTCCGCGACCTGTGGCTGCCGGACGACCTGGCGGCGGGCGACCTGGTGGCGGTGGCCGCGACCGGTGCGTACTGTCGGTCGATGGCGAGTAACTACAACCACGTCCCCCGGCCCGCCGTCGTGGCCGTGCGGGACGGCGCGGCGCGGGTCGTCGTGCGGCGCGAGAGCGACGCCGACCTGCTCCGGCTGGATGCGGAGGTAGAGGCGTGAAACAGGGCGGGCCGCTGCGGGTGGCGCTGCTGGGCTGCGGCGTCGTCGGCACCGAGGTCGTACGGCTGCTGCGCGAGCAGGCGGGCGACCTCGCGGCGCGCGTCGGGGTGCCGCTGGAGCTGGCGGGCATCGCGGTCCGCCGGCCCGAGCGGGTCCGCGAGGGCGTGCCGCGCGAGCTGCTGACCACCGACGCGCAGGGCCTGGTCACCCGGGACGACGTGGACATCGTCATCGAGGTGATCGGCGGCATCGAGCCCGCCCGGACGCTGATGCTGGAGGCGATGAAGACCGGCAAGTCGGTCGTCACCGCCAACAAGGCGCTGCTCGCCGAGGACGGCGCGACCCTGTTCGCGGCCGCCCGGGAGTACGGCGCCGACCTGTACTACGAGGCGTCCGTGGCGGGGGCGATCCCCCTGCTGCGGCCGCTGCGCGAGTCGCTGGTCGGCGACCACGTGCACCGGGTCCTCGGCATCGTGAACGGCACGACCAACTACATCCTCGACCAGATGGACACCCACGGCGCGGGGTTCAACGAGGCACTGGAGGAGGCCCAGGCGCTCGGCTACGCCGAGGCCGACCCGACGGCGGACGTGGAGGGCTTCGACGCCGCCGCCAAGGCCGCGATCCTGGCGCAGCTGGCCTTCCACACCCCCGTCACGGCCGCCGACGTGCACCGCGAGGGCATCACCGAGGTCTCCGCCGCGGACGTGGCGGGGGCCAAGGAGATGAACTCGGTCGTCAAGCTGCTCGCCATCTGCGAGCGCGTGCCCGCGGCGGAGGGACGCAACGGGCGGGGCGTCTCCGTCCGCGTCTACCCGGCGATGATCCCGCGCTCGCACCCGCTCGCGAGCGTGCGCGAGGCGTACAACGCGGTGTTCGTGGAGGCCGAGTCCGCCGGATCGCTGATGTTCTACGGCGCGGGCGCGGGAGGCGCGCCCACGGCGAGCGCCGTCCTCGGCGACCTGGTGGCCGTCGCGCGGAACCTGCGCGGCGGGACGCCCGGTCCGGTCGAGGTCACCTATGCCGAGCTGCCCGTCCTGCCCATGGGTGAGACGCGCACGCGCTACTACATCCAGCTCGACGTCGCCGACCGCTCCGGCGTGCTCGCGACGGTCGCGACGGAGTTCGCCAAGCACGACGTGTCGATCCAGGCCGTCCGGCAGGTCGGGTCGGGCGAGGACGCCCAGCTCGTCGTCGTGACGCACCGGGCCGCGGACGCGGCGCTGAACGCCACCGTGGAGCGGTTGCGGAGCTTCGAGGACGTGCGCCAGGTGGCCAGCGTCATGCGGGTGGAAGCCGACGACGTCTAACGGCGACGTTCAACGGCGGCGGGAGTTTTCCACAGCCGCCATGACGGACGACAACGGCGTCGGACGGTCCCTTAGGGTTCGGGTAACGGCCCTAGGATTCAGATAAACCGCAGGTCAGCGAGGAGACCGACTGTGAACGCGACTGCCCGTCCGTGGCGTGGGCTGATCGAGGAGTACCGTGACCGGCTGCCGGTGACGGAGGCGACGCCCGTCGTGACGCTGTTCGAGGGCGGCACGCCGCTGGTGCCCGCCACCCGGCTGTCGGAGCTGACCGGCTGCGAGGTGTACCTCAAGGTCGAGGGGCTGAACCCGACCGGTTCGTTCAAGGACCGCGGCATGACGGTCGCGATCTCCAAGGCCGCCGAGGACGGCGCGAAGGCGGTCATCTGCGCGTCCACCGGCAACACCTCGGCGTCCGCCGCCGCCTACGCGGTGCGCGCCGGGATGACCTGCGCCGTCCTCGTCCCGCAGGGCAAGATCGCGATGGGCAAGCTGGCGCAGGCGCTGGTGCACGGCGCCCGGCTGCTGCAGGTGGACGGCAACTTCGACGACTGCCTGGAGCTGGCCCGCAAGCTCGCCGTCGACTACCCGGTCGCGCTGGTCAACTCGGTGAACAAGTACCGGCTGCAGGGCCAGAAGACCGCCGCGTTCGAGATCGTCGACGCGCTCGGCGACGCCCCCGACGTGCACTGCCTGCCGGTCGGCAACGCCGGCAACATCTCCGCCTACTGGATGGGCTACAGCGAGTACGCCCGCGACGGCGTCGCCTCGCGCCGCCCCCGCATGCTGGGGTTCCAGGCGTCCGGCGCGGCCCCGTTCGTCAAGGGCGAGCCGGTGCTGAAGCCGCAGACGATCGCCACCGCGATCCGGATCGGCAACCCCGCCTCGTGGGACCTCGCCGTCGCCGCCCGGGACGAGTCGGGCGGCGCGATCGACGCCGTCACCGACCGGCAGATCCTGCGCGCCTACCGGATGCTCGCCGGCGAGGAGGGCGTGTTCGTCGAGCCGGCGTCCGCCGCGTCCGTCGCCGGCCTGCTGCAGGCCGCCGAGCAGGGCGTGGTCGAGCGCGGCTCGCGCGTGGTCTGCACCGTGACCGGAAACGGCCTCAAGGACCCGGACTGGGCCATCGCCGGGGCCCCCGCCCCCACCACCGTCAAGGTCGACGCCCAGTCGGCCGCCTCCGCCCTGGGCCTCGCATGACCCCCCAGCGGCCCACCCCGAACGCACCGGAGCCCGGCCCTCACTCGGCCGGGGCCGGTGGGGAGCGGCGGGTGACGGTCGTGGTGCCGGCCACCAGCGCGAACCTCGGGCCGGGCTTCGACTCGCTCGGGCTCGCGCTCACGCTCACCGACGAGGTGACCGTCGAGCTCGGCGGCGACGGCGTGGTCATCGAGGTCGAGGGCGAGGGTGAGGAGGTCGCCGACCGGGGCGACCGGCACCTGATCGTCACGACCGTCCGGGCCGCGCTGGAGGCGGTCGACCGGCTCGCGGGCACCGGCGAGGCCGCCGCGCTCGGCAAGGGCGTCCGGCTGCGCTGCGTGAACCGCATCCCGCACAGCCGGGGCCTGGGGTCGTCCTCGGCGGCGATCGTCGCGGGCGTCCTGGCCGCGCGGGCGCTGCACCCGCACGGCGGCGCGATGGACGACGCGGCGGCGCTGCGGCTGGCCACCGAGATCGAGGGCCACCCCGACAACGTCGCGCCCTGCCTGCTCGGCGGCCTCACGGTCGCGTGGGACGACCGGGCCGTCCGGCTCGACCTCGACCGCGAGGTCGTCGCGTTCGTCCCGGAGACGCGGCTGGCGACCGAGCGGGCCCGGGGACTGCTGCCCGAGACCGTCCCGCACGGCGACGCCGCGGCCAACGCCGCGCGTGCCGCACTGCTGGTCGCGGCCCTGACGGGCGGTCTGGACGACACCGTCCTGCTGGCCGCGACCGAAGACCGGCTGCACCAGGAGTACCGCGCTCCGGCCATGCCGGAATCCGCCGAATTGATCCGGAAGCTTCGGGATGGCGGGGTTCCAGCGGTCGTGTCCGGTGCCGGGCCGACTGTCCTGGCCTTCACATCAGGCTCGCGGGTTGATTCAAGCGCGCTTGGAGTGGGTATCGGGTGGCACGTACACCCCTTGCGTGTCGCCCCCCGCGGTGCCTCGGTCCACATCTGACCCGCGTCCGCGAGCGGCCGGGGTGTGACCCATCCGGCTAGGTAAAATGCGAAGACATCGACCTCTGGGGAATAGCAGTGTGCCCTGGTGATGTTAGGCTGAATGCCGCACCAGATGCCCCGTTCGGGGCCGTGTGCTCGTCAGCCACGCGTCACCTGACCGGCCCGTCGGCCGAGTCGGTCCCGCGTACCAGGCTTCCCGTCTCCGTGACACTCCGTTGTCCGGCAGTCCAGCGAACTTCGGATCCCCGCGGTCATGGGAAGGCCCATGAGCGAGCCGTCCCGGCCGACCGCCATCTGGCTGTTGCCCAGCATCGCCCGCCGCGGCTCCGCCGCGGTACGGCGAGCCCGACTCGGCGCCCCCGCCGGGCCGCACCACCGGGTTGACTGGCCGAACGCCGGCCAACGCCCGCTCCCTGGGAAGGACCCTTAGTGAGCGAATCCAGCGAACTCCTTACGGACGCATCCAGCACGGCCGCCGCCGGCGCGGACGAGGCCGGTCAGGCCGCCCCCCGACGCCGCCGTGCCACCGGCACGGGCCTGTCGGCCATGGTGCTGACCGATCTCAAGAAGATCGCGTCCGACCTCGGCATCAAGGGCGTGAGCCAGATGCGCAAGGGCCAGCTCATCGCCGCCATCCAGGAGAAGCAGGGCGGCGCGGGCCAGGGCTCCCCGGGGGTCGAGCAGGGAGCCGCTGCCAGCGACCGCGCCGCCTCTCCGAAGGCGTCCGGCAAGGCCTCCGAGCGCGCCGCCGACAAGGCGACCGACCGGACGGCCGACAAGACCGACAAGGCGGAGAAGGCCGAGCGTCCGCGCCGGACCCGTACCGCCGCCGCCAAGCGCGAGGGCGAGGCCGTGACGGCCGACGCCGGCCAGGCGGAGGCCCGGCAGGCCGAGGAGCGCCCCGACCGGGCCGAGCGCGGCGAGCGTGACCGTGACCGGGGAGACCGCGGCGAGCGGG
>NZ_JBFAOF010000155.1:0-11268 GCF_040675125.1 Spirillospora sp. NPDC049652
GCCGCGCGGACGGACGCGGTGGCGCTTCACCGTCACCGCCGAGGGCGGCCGGGACCTGCCGCTCGACGACCGCCTGCCCGAGGTCAGGCGGCTCGGCGAGGTCGTCGTCGCGGAGGTGACGGCCCGGGTCGTCCCGCGCCTGGCGGCGGTCGTGCGCGGCGGCGGGACGGTCCGGCTCGGCGCGTTCGAGGTCGGCCCGGACGGCATCGCCAAGGACGGCCAGCAGGTGCCGTGGCCCGCCGTCCGCGACGTGGCCATGGCGAACGGACTGGTTCGGGTGGACGTGGCCGATGGCGGCCGGGAGCTGACCGCGCTCGCGGCGCACACCCCCAACGCGGTCGCGCTGGTCGAGCTCTGCGCCCGCCTCGCCATGGCCCGGGACCGTCCCGTCCACTGACACTCGCTCGGGTAACCCAATGGCCCGGCGGGGCCGTCCGGACGCGTGAGCGGTGGTGGTGGGTGCGTGCGAGGATGCGCGGAACAGTCGACCTTCTGGAGGACGGCATGGCGGAGAAGGCGCTCAACGACAAGGCACGCGAGCTGTTCGACGGGACGAACTTCGTGACGGTCGCGACGCTCAACCCGGACGGCGGGCCGCAGGCCAGCCCGGTCTGGGCGAAGGTGGACGGGGACGAGATCGTGTTCTCCACGGTCAAGGGGCTGCGCAAGCACTCCAACCTGCTCCGCGACCCGCGCGTCAACCTGACGACGTACGACATGGCCGACCCGTACAGCTACGCCGAGGTCCGCGGCACGGCCACCATCGAGGACGACCCGGAGGCCGAGCTCATCGAGGAGCTGTCGCAGAAGTACACCGGCGGCCCGTGGCGGCCGCAGGGCCCTGAGGAGCGCGTGATCGTCCGCGTGACGCCTTCCTACGTCCACACCCGCTGACCGTCCTGCCTGGCACCCCGTCCGGTCTGGCGCCCGACCGGCGCGGTGCCCGAACGCCCCGGTGCGAGTACGCGGCCTTCGGGCCGCGTGCGGCCGGGAGGGGGAATCGGCGGAGAGGGCGGACGAAAGGCCGTTTGAGTCCTCCCGGGTCCCGGACGATCCAATAACCTTGGGGCGTGAGCCTGCGCCTTTACGACACCAGCACCCGTACCGTCCGCACGTTCGAGCCGCTCCGCGAGGGCCGCGTGGGGATGTACGTGTGTGGTGCGACCCCGCAGGCCGCCCCGCACATCGGGCACCTGCGCTCGGGCGTCATCTACGACGTCCTGCTGCGCTGGCTGCGCGCGTCGGGGTACGAGGTGACCTTCGTCCGGAACGTCACCGACATCGACGACAAGATCATCAACGTCGCCGCGGACACCGGGGTGCCGTGGTTCGCGGTCGCCGAGGGCAACCAGCGGATCTTCGGCCGCGGGTACGACCTGCTCGGCTGCCTGCCGCCGACGATCGAGCCGCGCGCCACCGGGCACGTCCCGGAGATGATCAAGGTGATCCGGCGGCTGATCGACAACGGGCACGCGTACGCGTCCGAGGGGGACGTGTACTTCGACGTGAACTCCTGGGCCGAGCACTACGGCGAGCTGTCCAACCAGCGCTTGGAGAACATGCGGTCCGCCGGCGACACCCCGAACGAGGACGCCAAGCGCGACCCGCGCGACTTCGCGCTCTGGAAGGGCGCCAAGCCCGGCGAGCCCGCGTGGGAGACGCCGTGGGGCGAGGGCCGTCCGGGCTGGCACCTGGAGTGCTCGGCGATGGCGACGATGTACCTCGGCCCGACGTTCGACATCCACGGCGGCGGCGTCGACCTGATCTTCCCGCACCACGAGAACGAGATCGCCCAGTCCAAGGGGGCGGGCGACGGCTTCGCCCGCTACTGGATGCACAACGGGCTGCTCACCGTGGACGGCGAGAAGATGAGCAAGTCGGTCGGCAACGTCGTGCTGCTGCCCGATCTGCTCGACCGGGCGCGTCCGGTCGAGGTGCGGTACTACCTCGCGTCCGCCCACTACCGGTCGCTGATGGACTACACCGACTCCTCGCTCGCCGAGGCGGTCGCCGCCTACCAGCGCGTCGAGGGGTTCGTGAAGCGCGCCGCCGAGGTCGCCGGTCCCGGCGAGCCGGGCGCGCTGCCGGACGCGTTCGTCCAGGCCATGGACGACGACCTGGGTGTCCCGCAGGCGCTCGCGGTCGTGCACGAGACCGTCCGGGAGGGCAACAGCGCGCTCGCCGCCGAGGACAAGGACGCCGTCCGCCGGCACCTGGCCGCGGTCCGGGCCATGACCGGCGTGCTCGGCCTCGACCCGCTGTCGCCGGAGTGGGGCGGCACGACCGGCGACGACCTGTCCCCGATCGTGGACGCGCTGGTCAAGGTGGCCCTCGAGCAGCGGCAGGAGGCGCGCAAGCGCAAGGACTACGCCGCCGCCGACGCCATCCGCGACCGCCTCACCGAGGCGGGCGTCCTGGTCGAGGACACCCCGCACGGCCCCCGCTGGGACCTGCGGCGCGCCTGACCGCGCGGCGCGCCTGACGGCCGCGGCGGCGCGCCTGACCGCGGCGGCGTGTCCCGTCCGTCCGGGGATGTTCGGGCGGGCGGGACGCGGCGTAGGTTCGGAAGGGTCCCGTCGCATTTCCTGCGAGGTGGTCCCGTTGTTCGAACGGTTCTCCGACGGCGCGCGGCAGGTGATCGTCCTCTCCCGGGAGGAGGCCCGCGCGCTCGGGCACTCCGCGATCGGCACCGAGCACCTGCTGCTCGGCCTGGTCCGCGGGGACGCGCCCGGGGCGGGGGCGGTGCTCGCGCGCGCCGGACTCGATCTCGACCGGCTGCGCGCCGAGGTCGCCGAGCTCGTCCCGGCGGGCGAGGGCGAGCCCGCCGACCACGTGCCGTTCACGCCGCGCGCCAAGAAGGTGCTGGAGCTCGGCCTGCGCGAGGCGGGCCGGCTCGGCTCCGAGGTGATCGCCCCGGGCCACCTGCTGCTCGGGATGATCCGCGAGGGCGGCGGCCTGGCCGTCCGGGTGATCGCGGACGCCGCCGGCGACCTGGAGACCGTCCAGCGCGAGATCGAGCGGTCGCTGCGCGGACGGTCGCCGCGGAGTGTGCCGCTCACCACCGTCCGCGGCGGACGGTCCGGGGCCGCCGAGGAGCGCCTCGCACGGATCGAGGCCCGCCTCGCCGCGATCGAGGACGGCCTGGCCCGCCTCGCCGCCCGCCTGGCCGACCCCGGCGAACGCCCCGGCTCCTGAAGCGCCCGCCCCGAGCCGCCCGCGCGGGCTCTGGGAGCCGCGGCGAGAGGTGGTGGCGTGGGCAGGTCCGGACGGCACCTAAAATCAGAGGTTTGAGGGCGCGCGTGAATTCAGGGGCGCGTCCGAGATCTGAGCCGCCCGACGCCACGAGGGCGTGCAACCGCTGAGCCGCAACCGTCGCGAAGGGCGTAAAACGATCATGCCGAAGCGCAAGGGCAAGGGCCCCACCCCCAAGGCCGAGGACCGGCACTGGCACGGCAAGCGCCAGAAGGCGCGGGCCGTCAAGAGCTCCCGCCGCACCGGGACCGACACGCTCGGTCCGGGCGGGGCGCGCGCCGCCCGCAAGGCGGCGGCCGACGCGGCCAAGGCCGGCACCCCGAGCGGGCGTCCGGCCGGGGCGCGGCGGGCGACCGGGGAGACTCCGGAGCTGGTCACCGGCCGCAACCCGGTGGTCGAGGCGCTGCGCGCCAAGGTGCCGGGGTCGGCGCTGTACGTGGGCGACGCGCGGGACGACCGGATCCGCGAGGCGATCCAGATGGCCGCCGACCGGGGCGTCCCGCTGCTGGAGGCCGGGCGGGGCGAGCTCGACCGGCTCGCCGACGGGGCCGTCCATCAGGGCATCGCGCTGCAGGTCAAGCCGTACCGCTACGCGCACCCGGACGACCTGCTCCGCGGCGCCCGCCCCCTGATCGTCGCGCTGGACGGCATCACCGACCCGCGCAACCTCGGCGCGATCGTCCGCAGCGCCGCCGCGTTCGGCGCGTCCGGCGTGGTCGTGCCGGAGCGGCGCGCCGCCGGTGTCACGGCGGGCGCGTGGAAGACCTCCGCCGGGACGCTCGCGAGCCTCCCGGTCGCGCAGACCACCAACCTCGCCCGGCAGCTGAAGGCGTACCAGAAGGCGGGCTGCTTCGTGGCCGGGCTGGACGCCGCCGGCAGCACCCCGGTCGGCGACCTGGAACTGGCGGACGGCCCGTTCGTGCTGGTCGTGGGCTCGGAGGGCAAGGGCCTCGGCCGGCTGGTCGCCGAGACGTGCGACATGCTCGTCACGATCCCGATGCCGGGCCAGGCCGAGTCGCTGAACGCGGGCGTCGCGGCCGGCGTCGCGCTCTACGAGGTGTCGCGCCGCCGCTCGTCCTGAGTAACGTCGCCTTCGGTACCAAGCACGGAACCGGAGGAATTTGTGGACAAGCGCGATATCGGTGGGTTGTCGGTCGGCGCCGTCGGCCTCGGCTGCATGGGGATGACCCACGCCTACACCATGGGGGAGCGGGACGACGCCGAGTCGGTCCGGGTGGTGCACCGGGCGGTCGACCTCGGCGCGACGCTGATCGACACCTCTGACGTGTACGGCCCGTTCACCAACGAGGAGCTGGTCGGACGGGCCCTGAAGGGCCGCCGGGACGAGGTCGTCCTCGCCACCAAGGTGGGGCTGCGCATCCCGCCGGGCGAGGACCACCGCGCCATGTACCGGGACGGCCGCCCGGAGCACATCCGGGCCGCCGTCCGCGCGTCGCTGCGCCGCCTGGACACCGACCGCATCGACCTCTACTACCTGCACCGCGTGGACGAGGACGTCCCGCTGGAGGAGAGCTGGGGCGCGCTCGCCGAACTGGTCGAGCAGGGCCTGGTCCGGAAACTCGGAATCTCGGACGTCAGGCCCGAGCAGATCGCGGCGGCGCACGCGATCCACCCGGTGACCGCCGTCCAGAACGAGCTGTCGCTGTGGACGCGCGACGACGAGGTCGTCGCGTGGACGGCCGAGCACGGCGTCGGGTTCGTCCCCTACTCCCCGCTCGGCCGCGGCTTCCTGACCGGCGCCTACACGTCGGCGGCGGACTTCGGCGAGGACGACTTCCGGGCCCGCCTGCCGCGCTTCGCCGACGAGGCGCTGAAGACGAACCTGGCGATCGTCGACCGGGTGCGCGCGGTCGCCGACCGGCACGGCGCGACGCCCGGCCAGGTCGCGATCGCCTGGACGCTCGCCCAGGGCGCCCACGTCGTGCCGATCCCCGGGACCAAGCGGCTGACCAGGCTGGAGGAGAACTGCGGCGCGGCCGATCTGGTCCTGTCGGACGCCGACCTGGCCGAGCTCGCCGAGGTCCCCCCGCCTGTCGGCACCCGCTACTGACCCACGGCCTTCGCTGCGGCCCGCGCGCCCGCGCGAGAGCCAAGCCCCGGCCCGTCCCGGCCCCGGCCCGCTCGTCCGGACACCGCCATGGCGCGTCCGGACGGCCGGGCCTCGGCGGCCCCGGCGGGGACGCGCCGACCCGTCCGTTCGACTACGATGCGGACGTACTCGCCAGCGTGGCTCAATTGGCAGAGCATCGGTCTTGTAAACCGAGGGTTAGGGGTTCAAGTCCCCTCGCTGGCTCGCGATGACCAGGGCGTTCCCGAGTATCGGGGACGCCCTGACTCGTCCCGGGGCCGATTCCACGCCCACTCTCAGTGCCGACCATTTCCTTCACCGTCCGTAGCAGGCGGGCCGCTCTGGCGTGGCTCGAAGCGGCCCGGATCCTTGGACCGTTCCAGTGGAACCCTCCGGAGTGGACGCCCAGCCCTTCGGCAGGGCTTCCGCGCAATCGGCGCACACATACAGCTCCGTGCCATCGACGAGTTCGCCCACTGGCACGTGCGGGCGGGGCCAGCGCTTGTCGCAGCCGGCGCACGCGTCTCCTCTACGTTGAGCGCGCGAAAGGCCCGCCGCGGAGAAGACCCGTCTCGTGGCTCGGAGTATGGCCGGGCCGATGAAGGCCGCTACGCCCGCGCAGGAGGGAGCCTCACCGAAGGGGACGGCGTGGTGGCCGGACGCCTTCGGGGCGTAGGCCAGGTGTGAACCGAGGAAGCCCACCGGTCCCGTGATCAGCACTCTCATGACCCGAAAGTAGGGCGCGGTGCCGCAGGTCGCTCCGGACGCGGGGGAGCCGTATGAACCTCGTAAGAACTTCGCCCGCCGCAGGCCCGGCCCTACGGGCGGGGCCAGGGGCGGCCGGACAGGCGTTCGATGTCGGTGTTGAAGCGCTGGAGGAAGGCCGCGAAGGCGGCGACGTCCTCGGCGGACCAGTCGGCCATGACCTTGTCGAGCCCGCGGACGATCTCCTCGCGGCACTCGTCCAGCCGGTGCCCGCCCTCGGCGGTGAGCTGGAACTTGCGCGCGATCCCGCCCTCCGGATCGGGGATCCGTTCGAGCAGCCCGGCCCGGACCAGCGCGGACGTCTGCCGGTTCAGGGTGGACTGGTCGAGCCCGAACGCCTCGCTGAGCTGCCGGATCGTCATCGGCCCCTCGATCCGGACGCGGCTGAGCACGATGTAGGCGGTGCGCTCCAGGCCGCCGATCTCCGACTCGGGGCCGGAGGAGAGCAGCGGGCGGTGCCGGCCGAGCAGCATGGTCTCGTACTCGACCAGGTCCGTCGGCTTCTGCATGGCGTTCTCGGCGTCCTTCCACGGGTGGTCCTGCCGGCTTCATGCCTACCACACGGGACCGCGCGCCCCGCTGCGATGTGCATGGCGCACGCTTTGTGCGTCGTACACATCATGTGTATCGTGCACATGCACCCCGGCCCCCGACCACCCAGGAGAACGTGATGGGCGAACCCGAGTCCACCGCCGCGCAGGCGGCCCCCCAGGAGCCGCCCGCCGTGCGGTCCGGCGGGATCGTGGCCGTGCTGGCCGTGGCGGGCATCGTCGCGGCCCTGATGCAGACGCTCGTGGTACCGCTGATCGGACGGCTGCCCGACATCCTGCACACCAGCGCGTCCAACGCCTCCTGGACGGTGACCGCCACGCTGCTGGCGGGCGCGGTCGCGATCCCGGCCGTCGGCCGGCTCGGCGACCTGTACGGCAAGCGGCGGCTGCTGCTGGTCAGCGTGATCCCGCTGGTCGTGGGCTCCGTGGTCTGCGCGCTGGCGTCCTCGGTCGTCCCGATGATCATCGGACGCGGGCTCCAGGGCGTCGGCATGGGGCTGATCCCGCTCGGCATCAGCGCGCTGCGCGACGTGCTGCCGCCCGAGCGGCTCGGCGGCGCGATCGCGCTGATCAGCTCGTCCATGGGCATCGGCGGCGCGCTCGGCCTGCCGGTCGCGGCGGCGGTCGCCGAGAACACCAGCTGGCGGGTGCTGTTCTGGGCGTCGGCCGTGCTGAGCGCGGTGATCGGCGGGCTGATCTGGATGCTCGTCCCGGCGACGCCCGTCCGCGCCAGGTCCGGACGGTTCGACGTCGTCGGCGCGATCGGCCTCGGGATCGGCGTGGTCTGCCTGCTGCTCGCGGTGTCCAAGGGCGCGGACTGGGGCTGGACGAGCGGCACCACGCTCGGCCTGTTCGCGGCCGCCGTGGTCGTCCTGCTCGCGTGGGGCGTGTTCGAGCTGCGCGTCAGCGACCCGATGGTGGACCTGCGGACCACCGCGCGCCGCCAGGTGCTCCTGACGAACGTCGCGTCCATCCTGGTCGGCTGCGCGATGTACGCCCAGTCGCTCGTGCTGATGCAGCTGCTCCAGCTGCCGAAGGCGCTCGGCTACGGCCTCGGCCAGTCCATGTTCGCCGCCGGCCTGTGGATGGCCCCCGCCGGGCTGATGATGATGCTGATCTCGCCACTCGGCGCGAAGCTGTCGGCGGCGCGCGGCCCGAAGACCACGCTGTGCGCCGGCAGCCTGGTGATCGCGCTCGGCTACGGCGTCTCGCTCGCGCTGCTCGGCTCGACCTGGGGCGTCCTGGTCGTCGCGCTCGTCATCAACGGCGGCGTCGGGCTCGCGTACGGGGCGATGCCCGCGCTGATCATGGGTGCCGTCCCGCAGTCCGAGACGGGCGCGGCCAACAGCTTCAACACGCTGATGCGGTCACTCGGCACGTCCACCGGCGCGGCCCTGGTCGGGGTCATCCTGTCGCAGATGACGATCTCGGTCGCCGGGCACGTCCTGCCCTCGGAGGACGGTTTCCGCACCGCGATGCTGCTCGGCTGCGGGGTCGCCGTCGTCGCCGCGCTGGTGACCCTCACGCTGCCCAGGCGCCGCGTCCCGGCCACCTCGCCCGCCACCGCCGCCACCACCGGATCCGCCGCGCCGACACGCCCCTGAACGAGGCGGGAGGTTTGATCCGGGCCATCCTGCCTACAGTCTGGGGGTGGACATCGACGAGCTGCTGAAGCGGTACCCCTACCCCGACCGGACGCCCTGGCTGCGCGCGAACATGATCGCGACGCTGGACGGCGCGATCCAGTACAAGGGCGACACCGGAGCGATCGGCTACCCCGGCGACCACGAGCTGATGGCGGGCCTGCGGAGCCTCGCCGACGTCGTGGTGATGGGCGCGGGGACGGTCCGCGAGTACGACGGGTGGCCCGAGGACGCGCCGCCGCTCGCGGTCGTCTCCCGCAGCCTCGATCTGGACTTCGACGGCGCGGTGTTCGAGGACGGCCGGACGATCGTCGTCACCTGCGGGTCGGCCCCCGCCGACCGGCTGGAGCGGGCCCGCGAGCGCGCGGACGTGCTGATCGCCGGCGAGACCTTCGCCGACATCGGCCCGGCGCTGGACGAGCTGGCCGCGCGCGGCCTCGGACGCATGCTCTGCGAGGGCGGGCCGAGGCTGCTCGCGCAGGTCGCGGCGGCCGGATGGCTGCACGAGCTGTGCCTGACGCTCAGCCCGATGGTCATCGCCGGGGACGCCTTCCGCGTCCTGAACGGCCCGGACCTCGCCGAGCCGCTGCGGCTGCGGCTGCTGCACGCCGTCCCGGACGGCGACTACCTGTTCACCCGGTACGCGGTGGAGTGATCACTCGACGTTGTGCCGGGTGTAGGCGGGCTCCCGCCAGCCGAGCACGGCCTCGGTCATCCGCACCGCGTCGACGGCCTGCCGCACCTCGTGCACCCGGACGATCCGCGCGCCGAGCATGATCGAGGCGACGGTGACCGCGAGCGTGCCCTCGACGCGCTCGCGCTGCGGCCGGTCCAGCGTCTCGCCGATGAAGTCCTTGTTGGAGATCGCCGCGAGCAGCGGGTAGCCGAGGTCCGCGATCTCCGGCAGCCGCCGGGTCAGCTCCAGCGAGTGCAGGGTGTTCTTGTTCAGGTCGTGCCCCGGGTCGATGATGATCCGGTCCGGCGCGACGCCGCGCTCCAGCGCGAGCTTGACCCGGTCGCGCAGGAAGTCGGTGACCTCGGCCGCGACGTCCCCGTACACCGGGCGCGGGTAGCGGGTGCGCGGCTCGGCGAGGCTGTGCGTGATGATCAGGCTCGCGCCGGTCTCGGCGACCACGTCGGCCAGCCGCGGGTCGTGCAGGCCGGTGACGTTGTTCAGCACGTCCGCGCCGGCCGCGAACGCGGCGCGCGCGACCTCCGGATGGTAGGTCTCGACCGAGATCACCGCGTCGGTGCGGGACCGGGCCGCCTCGATCACCGGCAGCACCCGGTCGATCTCCTCGCCCGGCGGGACCTCCGGGCCGGGCGCGAACGGGACGCCGCCGATGTCGAGCCAGTCCGCGCCCTCGTCCAGCGCCTTCTCGACCGCCTCGACGGCCTTGTCCAGCGCGAACGTCCGGCCCTGGTCGTGGAAGGAGTCCGGCGTCCGGTTGATGATCGCCATCACCGCGACCTGGCGGTCGAAGTCGAAGGAGCGGCGTCCGATCGTCCGCCGGGGGCAGACGAGCTCCGGTGCGTAGACCCGGTGCGGGACGTCTCCTGCCACGATGACCTGCCTTCTCCGGTGCTCCGGCGCGGTGGACGGTCCGGACTGGGGGGCTGATCCGCTCAGCCTATCCGGGTCGGCCGCCGGGGCCGGAGCCGTCCGGCCGCGCTCTCGGGGTCGTGCGCGAGCGGGCCAATCCCCGAACCCGTCGATCCGCTTTTGACAGGCGGTGACCGGATGTGGTCGAGGAGCGCGGGGCAATTGCGTCAGACAGGCATTCGGGTGGCCGGACCGGGCCGTTACCCAGCGGAGACGGGTCGCTTCCGGATGCGGAAGCCGTTTGTGCCGCCACTTGGGACCTCTGGGGAAATAGGGGACAGGCATGACGAGTGGGACCGTTTCTTGACCGTGGTTTGGCACTAATCCCAAGCATTTCTCGGCAAGTGGCCCGTGCGCACCATGATTGTTTGATCTCATAGTGAAGTCACATCACTACATAGAGTCATGGGTGAGTCGGGGAGGGGCCTGATGGTCTGGGACTCGGGACCACCGGAGCGCAGGGGGACAGGCCGGGGCCGAAGGCGACCGGTCGTGCGCTACGCGGTCATGGCACGGGACGAGAGGTTCCGCCTGCTGAGAGGGAGGTTCGCCCGGCTGGCGCTGGCGGTCGCCGGGTCCTTCCTCGGCTGGTACTTCCTCTACGTCGCGCTCTCGGCGTTCGCGCGCGGCCTGATGGCGCGGCCCGTCGCCGGCAACATCAACGTCGCCTTGGTGCTCGGGGTGCTGCAGTTCGTGTCCACTTTCGCCCTTGCCTGGTGTTACGCACGGTACGCGAGCGACTCGCTCGATCCGGTGGCCGCCGCGCTGCGGGACGAGGCGGACGCCCCGGCCGCGATCCGCGGCGCGCCCCGGCGCTCGGCCCTGCACCCGGGCGCGGCCGACGAGCCCGACTTCGCCGACGACTCGCCGGAGACACCGGAGACGCCGCGGGCGACCGAGCCGGACCCGCTCCCGGAAGGGGGACGGAACGTGCGTCTCAGCCGTCCGACGCGGGTGATCGAGCCGATGTCGACCCAGCCGGTGCCGCGCTCGGCGGTGCCACGGCAGCCGGGGACGCCTGAGGGCCCGCCCGGACCGCAGCGGGACAGGGCCGTGCCGAAGCAGGTCAACGGGAGGCCGAAGGCGCCCCGGCAGGACAAGGGGCCGGACGAGGAGGCGCTTCCGGTGCCTCAAGGACGTCCGGACCACGTCCCGGCTCCACCGGGCGGGAAGTCCGCGGAGCCCGGTCCGGCTGTCGACCCGGTCCCGGCGGGTGCCGCAGCGGGCGGCGCGGCCGATGCCGGGGCCGGAGTGAACGGGACGGCCCATGCGGGCACCGCCGTGAACGGGGCCGTGCACATCAACGGGGTGGCGCGGGACGAGGGCACTCCGCTCGCCGGCCCGGTGGCGGCGGAGCCGGCCGCG
>NZ_JBFAOF010000156.1:0-11194 GCF_040675125.1 Spirillospora sp. NPDC049652
GTGGTGCCCGACTCGGTCGACGCCGCGGGCCGGCACGGCGTGGCCGTCGCGCTGGTCGCCTACGGCGAGCGCAACGAATGGATCTTCAACAAGAAGACGCTGACCTACCTGGGCGAACGCGGCTACATGGTGAAGGACACCAAGGAGGCCAAGAAGGGCATGATCACTGCCACCACTGCGGTCCTCGAGCGCGGCGTCGTGAACGAGGCCGGCCAACTCCCCGGCAAGCCGTAGCCGACCGCCGCGGCGGCCGCACACCAGGGGGCGACCCCGGAGCCCGAGACGAGACGGGTGGCCAGGCCCAGGCCCGGCCGCCCGTGTCACTCCGTGCCTACACCAAGCCGTCTCTCAGAACGCGGTCGAGCGCTGCCCGGCCCGCGGGTCCCCAGGTCGGCTTGCCGCCCGGCAGACCCCGGTCGCCGTTCTGGCCCATGAGCATGAGGAACAGGCTCTTCCAGGCGGCCAGACCGCGGGCGCGGCGGATCGTCCCCTCGTCGACCTGCGGGTATGCCTCGAAGAAGCGGGAAGCGGCGCCGGTGGGAAGGACGACCCACGCGGCCGCGAGGTCCCACGCCGGATCGCCGGCGAACAGGGCGCCGAAGTCGATCACGCCCGCGAGCGTCCCGTCCGAGACGACGACGTTCGCCGGGTGAAGGTCGCCGTGCACCCAGACCGGCGGCCCCTCCCACTCGGGCGCCGCGACGGCGTCGTCCCAGACGGCCCGGACCTCGTCGGCGAGGTCGCCGGGGACGACCGCGCGGAAGAAGTGGACGAAACCGTCCGTGCACCTCTTGGGGTGGTCGCGACCGTCCTCACTGACCGGCGCGCCTTTGGGTGTCTCTGTGTGGAGCGCCGTGAGGAAGGCCGCCAGAGCGTCGGCCGCGTGGTCGCCGCGACTGATGGAACCGTGGTCCAAGGGCTCGCCGGGGACCCACGTCATGACCGCCCAGGGTTTCGGGAAGCGCGCAGACGGTTCACCGATCCGGACGGGGCGGGGGACCGGTAGGGGCAGGCGCGGAGCCAGGACCGGCAACCACTGGCACTTCTTGCGCAGGAGGTCCGGGGCGTCTTCCGTACGCGGCATCCGCACGGCCAACTCGTCCCCGAGGCGCCACATCTGGTTGCCCCACCCACCCGCCACTTCGCGGACGGCCAGTCCTGCGAGGTCCGGATGCTGCTCCTTAAGCAGGCCACGGATCAGCTCGGCGGTTATCACGTTCTCGGAGTGGGTCATGCGAAGCCAACCTACGTCGTCGTCCGGCTCGGCGACGCCCACACCGCGGTGACGGTCCGCGGTTCCTGCGGGTCGCGGAACCTGCCGGCTCCGCGGCGTCATCTGGGCGTCTCTGTTCGTTCACGCCGTTGTCGATGCGCTGACCTGGGAGGACGTCCGGATCGCTGTCATGATCGTCCCGGTTTGTGCCGGGACGAGTAGATGGAGGTTCGGTGAGCACGCTGGACAGGCGGCGGTTCATGCAGCTGATGGGCGCGGGCACGGCCGCGGCGGGGCTCACGGCGTTCCCGCCCGCGGTGACCAAGGCGTTGGCGATGCCCGCGCTCGGACGCACCGGCACCATCAAGGACGTCGAGCACGTGGTCATCCTCATGCAGGAGAACCGCAGCTTCGACCACTACTTCGGCACGATGCGCGGCGTGCGCGGCTTCAGCGACCCGCGCCCGCACCTGCTGCCGAACGGGAACCCGGTCTGGCGCCAGCCCGCGGCGAAGGTCCACTCGGGGAGCTACCACTCGCGCGGCCTGGCCGACAGCGCCGTCGAGGTACTGCCCTGGTACGTGGACCCGCAGGAGCACACCGAGGCCATCCCCGGCACCAACCACGGCTGGAGCAGCGGGCACCTCGCCTGGAACGGGGGCCGCTACGACGAGTGGGTCAACCAGAAGCAGGACGTCCTGACGATGGGATACGTCCGGCGGCAGGACATCCAGTACCACTGGGCCCTCGCCGAGGCGTTCACCACCTGCGACGCCTACTTCTGCTCGGTCCACGCCGACACCGCGCCCAACCGCATCTACCTGTGGACGGGCACGATCGACGCGCAGAACCGCCTCGGCGCCAAGCCGAACGGCCCGGGCCTCTGGGAGCGCAACGGCACCAACGGCTACACCTGGACGACCTACCCCGAGCGCCTGGAGAAGGCCGGGGTCAGCTGGAAGCTGTACCAGGGCGGCACGGGCATCCCCGGCGACGCCACGGACAACTACACCGACAACTCGCTGGAGTTCTTCCGCAACTACCAGCGCCAGGAGGGCGCGTCCGGCCCGCTGCCGGACAAGGGCGCGTCGACGCACACGCTCATCGAGTTCGCCGACGACGTCAAGAACGGCCGGCTTCCGCAGGTGACGTGGATCGTCCCGCCGTCGATGTACTCCGAGCACCCGTCCTCGACGTCGACGAACGGCGCGTACTACATCAACAAGGTCCTGGAGGCGCTCACCTCCAACCCCGAGGTGTGGGGCCGGACGGTCTTCCTCATCAACTACGACGAGAACGACGGCCTGTTCGACCACGTCGTCCCGCCGATGCCCCCGTCCGCGAGCGCGCCGGACTCCGGCGGCGTCCTGTCCCGGTCGCTGACCGCGCACCTGGACGACGAGTTCATCGACCTCGACAAGTACCCGGGGGAGATGAGCCCGCTCGTCCCCGGCGCCGACCCGGGCGGCAGGCAGCCGATCGGCCTCGGCCCGCGCGTGCCCATGCTGGTCGTCTCGCCCTGGTCGCGCGGCGGCTGGGTGTGCTCGGAGACCTTCGACCACACCTCCGTGCTGCGCTTCCTGGAGAAGCGGTTCGGCATCCAGGAGCCCAACATCAGCCCGTGGCGGCGCGCCGTCTGCGGCGACCTCACCTCGGCGTTCGACTTCTCCAAGGGAGTCGACCCGCGTCCGGTGACCTTCCCCGTCCCGCCGCCGCGCGCGTCCAGGGGCAAGCCGTACCAGGTGTCCACCCCGCAGACCATGCCCACGCAGGAGCGGGGCGTCCGCCCGGCGCGTCCGCTGCCCTACGACCTGCTGGTCAACGAGGTGGCGGGCAAGGACGGCCGGTTCACGCTGGAGTTCGACAACCGCGGCAAGGCGGGCGCCGCCTTCTACGTCTACGACCGCCTCGCCCCTACCTCGGCCCCCCGCCGCTACGCGGTGTCCGCGCGCGACGCCATCTCCGACCATTGGACGATCGGCAGGGCCTACCACCTGGCCTACTACGGCCCGAACGGCTCGCTCTGCGAGTTCGCCGGAGAGGCCACCACCCACCTGACCGCCGAGTTCTCCCACGACCGGCACGGCCGCGTCATGGTCAGGCTCCGCAACACCGGCCGCACTCCGGTCGAGGTGACCGCCGCCAACGCCTACGACCGCGCCCGCGGAACCCAGAGGCACACGCTGCGGCCGCACGCCACCCACGTGTTCCATTGGAAGGTCTCCGACGCCCAGGGCTGGTACGACGTCAGCCTCAAGTCCGGCGCCTTCCTCCGCCGCTACGCCGGCCACCTCGAGAACGGCCGCCCCACCACCAGCGACCCCGGCCCGTCCCACCTCTGACCAACCCCCCGGTGCGGGCACCACCCGGCGCCCGCACCGGGTTCAACGACTATGCGGGCATCCGCCGCCCCACCCCCAAGAGCGCCGCGGCAAGCTCCCCGTCCCCTTCTCCGTCGACCGGCCCGCAGGGCGGGGCTCCAAAGTCGACCACCTGGATCTTTGGCCTGGGCCGGGATGGGAACGATCTTCGTCATGGACATCGATCTCAATGGACGGACCGCGCTCGTCACCGGCTCCACGCAGGGCATCGGCCTCGCCATCGCGACGGGCCTGGCGCGGGCGGGAGCGACCACCGTTGTCAACGGACGCTCGGACGCGAGCGTCGGCCGCGCGCTCGAGACGCTGCGCTCGGAGGCGCCGGGAGCGGACGTGCGGGGAGTCGCGGCCGACGTCGCCACCGCAGAGGGCGCCGAGACCGTTTACGAAGAGGTGCCCGACGTCGACATCCTCGTCAACAACCTCGGCATCTTCGAGGCCCGGTCCGTCCTGGACATCGACGATGACGAATGGCGGCGCTATTTCGAGGTCAACGTCCTGTCCGGCGTGCGGCTCACCCGCATCTACCTGCCCGGCATGATGGAACGGGGCTGGGGACGGGTCCAGTTCATCGCCAGCGACTCCGCCGTGGTCATCCCGGAGGAGATGGTGCACTACGGCATGTCGAAGACGGCGCTGCTCGCGGTCTCGCGCGGCTACGCCAAGGCCGCGGCCGGGACGGGCGTCACCGTCAACACCGTCCTCGCGGGCCCGACCCACACGGGGGGCGTGGAGGACTTCGTCGCCGAACTGGTCGGCAGTGACCTGCCGTGGGAGGACGCGCAGCGCCGCTTCATGGCCGAGCACCGCCCGAACTCCCTGCTCAAGCGCCTGATCGAGCCCGAGGAGATCGCCAACATGGTCGTCTACCTCAGCTCGGAGCTCGCCTCCGCGACCACCGGCGGCGCAGTCCGAGTCGACGGCGGCTACGTCGACGCGATCCTGCCGTGACTGACGACCCCCTGGTGGAGTCGTCAGAAGGCGCTCGTCTCCTCTGGGGAGAGACCGGCATGTCCGTGGTGGGCGGCCGGCGCCCCCCGGGGCTCGCATGAGCACCAGTACCGGCGGGCGCTACCGATCGTGTTGATCGATGCACACAGCGGTGTGAGTCGATTCCGGATCGGCCGGCGACGCTCAACTCGCTGGAAGGTTTACTCGCATTAAGGAAGTTTTGAGTATACTTTCAGCTTTCTCTAGGCTTACCCTGCTCTCGAAAAGTGAACTGCGGGCGGTGTGCCCCAGTGCGGGAGCGAAGGAGGCGGCGCATGCCGGCGATCGCTGAAATCAGCGACCTGAGTGAGACGGTGAGAACACCGGCCCGGGCCTGAACCGCCTCCGTCTTCTATGACCCGTACGTGCAGGTCGAGTCGGGCGATACTCGGCTCGTCCGGTCTGTTGCGTTGTTCGATCAGAATCCTCACTTCCGTGCGTCATGCAGTCGATTATTCATGCTGACGCGGTTTTGGCATGCCCGGAATTGGCCCGCGACTGGTGATGCGATTCACTATTGATAATTCGACGATAAGCGATGTAGAACTGCCCTTGGCATCCTGTGCGCACGTCAGGCCGGTGGAAAGTCCGCCGACCGCAGGGTGTTCGAATGGAGGGTTGTTCTTTGTCCAATCGTCTCTTCCGAGCGGGAAGGGCGCTGCAATCGGCCATCGCGGTCGTAGCGCTCTTCACCGCGGCCTCAGTGGTTTCCATCCTGGAAGATCCACCCGCGCGGGCGGATGCGGCCTCGGCCGGCCAGTTCGTTCCTTCGGCTTATGCGGCTCTGCTGGACACGCGGACGGGGACTGGAGCCGCCAAGGCGAAGATCCCGGCGAACGGGTCGCTCAGCATCCAGGTCACAGGCAAGGCGGGCCTCCCGTCCAGTGGGGTGTCGGGCGCCTTCGTCTCGGTCTCGGCGCTTTCACCGGTGAGCGCGGGAGCGCTGAGGGTCTCAGCGTCGGGTGCCACGACGGCGGTCGACACCGTCCGGTTCGATGCCGGGCGTAACGCCTCGGGTACCGCGGCCGTGAAGGTGGGGGCGGACGGCAAGATCACTTTGACCAACGCCAGCGCCGGAACCGTGGACGCCGCTATTGCGACCAGCGGATACTTCCTGGACGGCACCGTTTCGACGACCGGCAACACCTACAGCCCGGTTCCAGCCGACGGCTACCTGTACGACACCGTGCGAGGCGACAACTGGGGTGTTCCGGGCAACAAGCTCGGGGCCAACGCCTCGGCGGCCTTCGGAGTCGCCGGCCACCTGGGCGTTCCCGCCAATGGGGCCACCGCGGTGGCGGTCGACGTGACCGTCAAGGACCACACGGCCGACGGGTGGGTCTCCCTCTACCCGGTGCTGTCGTTCGACCCCAACGTCGCCGCCATGCAGTATTCCGCCTCCGGCGGGCCGGCGAGCAGTTTCCAGATCGTCCCGCTGAACGCCAATGGGCTGCTGGCGTTCACCAATCACGGCACCAGCCCGGTGAACGTCTCGGTGACCATCCGCGGCTACTACACCGCCAGTGGCAACGGTCCCGACGGCCTGAGCTTCGTTCACATCGCCCCGCAGAAGGTCATGGACACCGTTTCCGGCACGGGGGTTCCCGGCGGGACGACGACCCCGCTCGCCGCGGGACAGTCGGTGACCTTCGAGTCGTCCAAGCTGCACACCACCCCCGACGCGGTCGCGGCCGCGAGCCTGAGCATCCACACCCAGCAGGCCGAGACGCCGGGGTGGCTGTCGGTCTACCCGGCGGACGCCAGCGATCCCAACGTCCCCAGCGTGTCGTTCCCCGCGGGCTCGGGCAGCGGCTCGGAGGTGCCGGTGACCAGCGGCGACCAGAAGGTCACCGTGACCAACCACAGCTCGGGGACGGTCCACATCCAGGCCGCGGTGAACGGCTACTACGTGTCCTCGGAGCCCTCTGTCGCCGGCGGTCCTCCCTCCTCGGACCTGCCCGACCTGGGGACGCCGGACGGCGGACCGGCCATGCCGACCACGGTGGAGACCGACGACTCGGACCCGGACGACCGGTCTGAGGACCCCTCGGCTCCGACCGTCGCGGCCGGTCTCGACGAATCGGCGCCCACCGACCCGGCGACGGCCGCACAGGCCAAGCCCTCTGGACTCAAGGCCTCGGAGCAGCCCCCGGCTGCTGGGAAGATCGCGGCTGCCTGGACATCGTGGTGCAGGTATTCCGTCGCCCGGCCGTTCACGCTGACGGCCAAGTCCCGCGACATCTACGCCCAGGGCAAGAAGTCCGCCTGCGGAGGCTCGGCAGGTCCGCCGGACTCGTGCCATGCTGGTGTCGACCTGGAAGCCTGGAACCTGACCGGTGACCGGCGCTGGCACACCATCGCCCATAACGGCGGTACCTGGAAGCGCTGCAAGGGCGCCGTGACCGCCGTTTACAAGAACTGCCACTATCAGCCACGTTACAAAGTGTGGTACCGCAGTGCCCTGTGGCTGCAGATCCAGAAGCGGGGACGCTACGGCACTCCGGGATGGGCCTACAGCAACACGAGGGACTTCTACTGCGACTAAGTAAATGACGAGATGACGGAGTCCGGATGGGCTCGCCTGCCGGCGGGCCCATCCGGGCGCCGCAGCCGTCCACCGCCGAACTTCTCAACAGATCTACTCTCGTGAAAGGGCTGACGCGCATGCTCGGCGTACTTCTCTCGGGAATCGGCCTGATCAACCGTCTCGTCTTCAGAGCGAGTGGCGAGCGGATCGTCCTCTATCGGTTCAGCGGGTTCACTGGGATCCACGTCGTCATTGAAGACGGCGATGAGGTGAGCTTCGAGGACATGATTCCGGTCGTGGTTCTGGGGGCCGGCACGCTCGTCCTCATGGGGAGCGAGGGTGACCCGATCGCCGCAACGGGAGTGATTTCCGGGCTTCGGCGCGCAACGGCCGTCCTCCAACCGTCCTCAGGAACTTCGATCGATGCACTGGTGACCGCCGTGGCAGCGGATGAGGAGCGTGAGGTGTGGAGAGCGGAGATCAGGCCCGCTCTCTCATTGCAGCAGCGCCACTTGGTCGAACGTCGGCGGATGGTCCCGCTGGCCAGTGTGGAGGCCGGGGAACGGCAGGCGCTTCCAGATACGGCCGGCCTCGTTCTCTCCATCCGCCGCTGAGCTCGAACACGAGTCTTGAAGACTGCTCCAGTCGTCTAGACGCACGACGAGACCGCCGGGTGGTGGCCCGAGCAGGGCCGCCACCCGGCGGTTTCGTAGGCCTCCGGCCGCCTGCCCTACGCGCCGTCCAGCGTGGCCAGTTCCTCCTCGGTGAGGATGGTGGACGCGCCTGCCACGGCCTGCTCCAGTTGTTCGACGCTGCTGACTCCGACGATCGGGGTCAGCGCCGGGCTCCCCGAGACCAGCCACGCGAGTACCACCTGGCCCGGGCGGAGTCCGCGCGCGGAGGCGACGCGGGCCAGCGCCTCCAGCCGCCGTTCGGTGCCGGGATGGCGGTACTCGATGTCGAGCGGACGGTCGTCCCGGTCGTATCGTCCCAGGAGGGTGGCGGTGTAGACCCAGCCGTCGAACGACGGGTTGCGGCGCAGGAAGTCCAGGCCGTCCGGCGACAGCATTCCCAGCGGGACCGGCTAGCCCTCCACGGCCATGCCGCCGGCGGGCTGGAGGTAGGAGTAGCGCTGCTGGTACCCGGTCGGCTGCGGGAGGCCGGCGTGTTCGGCCGTGGCGCGGATCCGCTCGAGCAGCCAGGACGGGTGGTTCGACACGCCCCAGCGAGCGGTCAGGCCGTCACGGACCAGGCCGCCGAACGTCTCGACCAGGTCCGCCACCGGAACGGCCGGGTCTTCGACGTGCGCCCAGTACAGGTCGACACCGTCCACGCCCAGCCGTTCCAAGCTCTCGGCCATGGCTTTGCGCACGACGTCCTCGCGCAGCCCTTCGAGGTGATCGGGGAATCCGCCGACCCGCGTGGGCTGCGCGCCGACCTTGGTGCTGAGGCGGACGCGGACGCCGGGGTTGGACGCCAGCCAGCGGCCCAGCAGCGCCTCGCTCTGGCCGCCGAAGCCGGTATCGGAGGTCCAGAAGCTGTAATTGTCGGAAGTGTCGACGAAGGTCCCGCCCAGTTCGGCGTACCGGTCGAGGATCGAGAAGGCGGTCCGTTCGTCCACCCTGGTGCCGAAGTACATCGTCCCGAGGGCCATCGTGGGGGTGTTCATCACTTCAGCGTCCCGGCTGGAGCGCGCTCCATGTCAAGCCGGGCGCGGCGGCACCCGCGCCGCGCGCGGCGGCCGGCCTCGCGGTGAAGCCGGGAGCGACACTGCGACACCGCGGCGCGGTGGTCAGGTGGCTGGGGGGAAGTGGGTCGAGCCGGAAGCAGTGATCTTCTGGAGCGTGTACTGAGGGGAGCGGGTGGGACGGGCGGAGTCGGTGAGGTGGAAGACGGCGCGGCGACGGACCACTTCGGTGCGGAGGTCGGCCGGGTTGACGAGTTCGACGCGCTGGGCTTCGGGGGCCCAGGCGAAGCGGACGCATTCGACATAGCTGTGGTCGCCCGTCGTCTGCTTGCGCAGGAGGGCGTAGGCCGATTCGGACGCGGGGATGACCGGCGCCTCGACGATCGTGATGTCGAGCTGCACCACGGCTGGTCTGACCGGTCCCGAGTCGACGTGCAGGACGAGTCGCAGCCGCTCGCCCGGGGTGAAGGGGCCGTTCAGATTCTGGATCGCGGCCAGGGAGAGCTGGTAGAGCCTCCCCGGGACGAGCGCGCCGACGGGGTTCGGGACGGTCAGGTCGCGCGGGATCTGGTCCAGGTCGATCTTCTGGAGCGTCAGCGTGACGTTCGGGGTGCCGGGAGGCGGTTCGTCCCAGTCGAAACGCAGGGCCAGCGTGCTCGTCGCGTTGCACTCGCGCCGCTCGGCGGAGAGCGTGAGGGCACGCTGCGGGCTGCTGCCGGACGATCCGGGGAACTGCACCGACACACTGGCGTGGGCGGACGGGGAGGCGAGGCGCCGGTTGTATTCGGGGTCCTCGAAATGGACGTGGCGCGGGACCAGGGGCAGGGACGGCGCGTTCGGGTCGGCCACGCGGAGCGGGAAGCGCAGTTCGTGGCCGTAGCCGTCGTGGTACGCCTCGGCGCCGGGCTGGTGCGGGGCGAACTGCGCGGTGGCGCGCGCCAGGACGGAGGCGCCGGGGGGCAGGGCCGCGATCAGCCGGCCGGCTCGGGCGGCACGGGTGTTCGGGTCGCCCGGGAGGGCGAACTGGCGGATCGCGAACTTCGTCGTGTCGATGGTGTCGGCAGCCGGGACGGCGACGCCGACCGCACTGAGCTGGGCGCGCAGGGACGGTGTGAGCACGAGGGTCGGGGTGGTGATGTCCTGGAGGGCCGTGACCTGTCCGGCGGCGACGAGGTCCAGCGCCAGGATCCAGTCGAGGATGCCGGACGCCGGGGTCGCCGGCTGCTGTCCGCCGACCAGGAGGATGCCGCCGTCGATCCGGTAGACGAAGGTCAGGACGCCGTCCCACGCCACGTCCAGGGTGTGGCGCTCGACCGCGGCGAGCTGCATCCGCAGGCGCTGCGCGGTCTGCCGGTAGGTGGGGTTCTCCGGCGGGTCGGAGAAGGCGGCGCGGAACGCCTCGTCGGCGGGTGACGTCGTGACCAGCGCGAGCTGGTCGGGGTCGAAGTGGCCGGCCCAGGTGCGCAGCGCGACCGCCTGCCGTCCGTCGGTGTTGGCGGGCAGCGGCACCGGACGCGGCGCGCGGTGCTGCACCGGCAGCCCGCCGGAGAGCATGCCCAGGCCGCGCGGACGCGCGTGCTCGCCGGTCAGGACGACGCCGCTCTGGCGCAGGAGCTGGTTGCGCAGCGTGACGAAGACGCCGGGGCGGACGCCGGTCACCAGGTAGCGCAGCCCGCCCGGCAGGACGGGCTGCCACTGGTCCAGCGCGGGGCCGTCCGCTGCGCCCGGGGAGGCCAGGGGAGGCTGGTCGAACAGGGCTCCGGTGAGCGCGGGCAGGGGCGGGTCGGGCGGGGCGGGGAGCAGGCTGCGGACGGCGGGCGCCCGGAAGCGGCGCGGCAGGCCGCCGGTAGGCCGGTCGGTGTGCAGAGCGGAGCGGAACTGCACCGTCCGCTGGACGGTCTGCCACCAGAGCGTCCGGCCTGCCGTTCCAGGGGTGGCCGTGCCGATGACGCCCTGCTCGTCCTTGGTGTAGCGGACGCCGACGCGCAGCGCGCTCAGGCCCCACGGCCACGCGGGCAGGTCGGCGCGAGGGCGCCGGGTGAGGTGGAGCGGCTGCATTCCGACCGTCTGCGGCGGTGCGAGTTCGAAGTCGCGGGTGCTGGCGGGCAGGGCCGCGATGTTGCACTGGCCTTCGCGGTAGCGCAGGACCGAGAGGTCGGGGCGGATGCGGAACAGCCGCCTGGCCGGCGACGCCGCGCTCGTCACCCGGACCAGGGCGAAGGCGTAGCCGGTGGTCAGGGCCGCCTCTCCCAGGTTGTCGGGGCGGGTGTTGTCGCTGATGATCCGGTAGCGCAGGACCGCGATCGGCGATTCGGGCGCGAGCAGGGCCTGGGACTGCGCGGCCCAGCTCTGCGCCTGGGCCCGCAGGCGGCTCTCGTCGGCCAGGTCGGGGTTGCCGG
>NZ_JBFAOF010000157.1:0-11155 GCF_040675125.1 Spirillospora sp. NPDC049652
AAGGCCGAGGCCGCGGCGGCGTCCGGCGAGGTGCGCGGGACGATCGCCATCGGCGCCATCCCCACCGTCACGGCCGTGGACCTGCCCGGCGTCCTGGAGCGGTTCCACGCGCGCCATCCGCGGGTGCGGATCAGCCTGCGCTCGGGCGCGAGCGAGGAGATGGTCGAGCGGGTGCGCGTGGGCACCCTGGACGTCGCGTTCCTGGGAATCCCGGTGAGCGCGCGTCCGAAGGGCGTGCACGGCAGGGATCTGGCGCGCGGCGAGCTGGTCGCCGTGATGGCGCCCGGTCATCCGCTCGCCGACCAGGACCGCGTCGAGCTGCGCGACCTGGCGGACGAGCCGTTCGTCGACTTCCCGCCGGGCTCGGCGGCGCGGGCGCAGACCGACGAGGCGTTCGCGGCGGCGGGCGTCCGGCGCGAGGTCGGCTTCGAGATCTCGTCGGTGGACTTCATGACCCGGCTCATCCGCCAGGGCCTCGGCATCGGGTTGATGCCGGCCGCGTTCGTCACCGAGCTGACCGACCTGGCCGTCCTCCCGATCCGCGACGCCCCGGCCCGCCTGGAGCACCTGGTCTGGGGCCGCTTCCCCCTGTCCCCGGCCACCACCGCCTTCCTCACCGAACTCGGCATCCCACTCACCGAGGGGGACTGAGCCCGCGAGGCACCGGCCTGTGGCGTGCCGTCCTCGTCCGAGGACGGCACGCCGGGCCGGGAGTCAGGAAAGGGTTGGGATCTTCGGGGGGGCGTCGGTCCAGCCGACCTGGAGGTACAGGATCTTGTCGACGGTGCCGGGGACCTTGGAAAGGGTGCGCGAGGTGCTCAGGACGAGCGAGGAGGCCGGGTCGATGACCACGGTGTCGGTGACGCTGGGCTTGACCTGGACGCGCAGCCCGACCCCCTTGCGTCCGCGCTCGTCGGTGACCTCGCCGATGGCGGTGACCCCGGGCATGGCGGCGAGCATCCGGTAGGCGGCGGCGCGCACCTTCGGCGGGGCGGGGACGTAGCTGAGCAGGTCGGTCGCGCAGTTCCGCACGACCTCGTCCGCGGTCCGGCCCGCGGTGGGGTGGTCGGCCGGGACCGCGCGCCGCAGGGCGCTCCTCAGCGCGCCGGGGTCGGTCGGCAGCGCCTGGACCTGCTTGAACGTCATCCTGCTGTCGCAGAGCAGGAAGGTCTGCGTCCCGGCCTCCCTGACGAGCGCCGGGGAGCCCGGGCTCGGGTCGGGCGAGCCGTCCCGCCGGAAGGCCGGCGCGTCCTTGGCGGACATGGGCGTCGGGGGGAGCCCCCGGTAACCCGTCCAGGACCGGCCGTCCGGGCGGCTCCACTGCCCGATCAGCTGCCAGCCCAGGATCCAGTAGTCTCCCCGCTCCTTGTGGAAGGCCCGGGCCTGCATGCTCAGGACGTGCCAGTACTTGCCGGTGGTCGGCGTCTTCTCGGCGCGCTCGGCGGCGGTGAGCAGCACGGTCTTGGACGACATCGGCTGCACCGCGGGTCCGCGGCCCGGATCGGGCGCGCGCGGGGAGGTGCCGGACGACAGGACGATCGCACCTGTGACGGCGGCGGCGGTGGCGGTCAGGCCGAAGCCGCTCCACAGGGCGGGGCGGCGCCAGGCGCGGCGCGCCGACCGCTCCGGCTCGCGCATCCCGTCGAGGAGGCGGCGGCGGACGGCCGCCTCGGTCTCCGGCGTGGGCGGTTCGTCCAGCATCGTGCCGATCATCTGGAACTCGTCCATGGTCACAGTCCTTCCGTGGGGGCGGCGGGAAGCGCGGCGCGCAGCCGCTTGCGCGCCCGGCTCAGCCGGGAGCCGACGGTGCCGTAGGGGATGCCGAGGACGTCGGCGATCTCCTCGTGGCTGAGCTGGGCGAGCGCCTTCAGCAGCACGACGTCGCGGTCCTTGCGGGACAGCGCGGCGAGCGCGCCGGCCAGCGACGGCTGGAGCCGTTCGGCGGACACCGAGTCCGCGACCCGCTCGTCGTGGCCGTCGGGGTGGCGCTCCGGGACGACCTGGGCGAGCGCCCGGTAGCGGCGGGTCTCGGTGCGGCGGTGCTGGGCGATGTGGTTGGTCGCGATGCCGAAGAGCCACGGCCGGACGGACCCGCGGGACGGGTCGAAGGCGGCGCGGGTGCGGAACGCGGCGAGGAAGATGTCGGCCACGACGTCCTCGGCCGGCTGCGGGCCGAGGCGTCCGGCGACGTAGCGGTGGATGTCGGCGTAGTGCCGGTCGTAGACGGCGGTGAAGCGGTCGCCGTCGCGGACGGACGTGGCGAGCAGTTCCGCGTCCGTCGGGGCCGTGTCGGGTGGGGCGGTCAACCTGCCGCCCCTTCCGTCGGGTTCAGCATGGTCTCCTCCGGGAGGATGGTCGTCATCCCCTACTTCGTCCGGCCCCCGGATCGCTTTCACGCGGGCTCGACGACCTTCCCGGCGAGCCCCTTACCTGCGCTCTGTCGCCTCGCGGGGGGCGAGTCGCCGGGCGATGCCCTGGAGGACGCATTCCAGGCCGACCTCGAAGTCGTCGTCGCGGACGACCCGCGCCGCGTCGTCCCGTCGCGCGGTGTAGATCTTGTGCAGGCGCGGATAGGCCCGGGTGGCCTCCGCGGCGGCGGGCAGCAGCCGCTCGGCCCACTCCCGCTGGGACCGCCCGCTGCGCGCGAGCGTCCGCAGCGTCGCTGACTCGCTGGTGGAGACGCCGACGACATAGGCGATCAGGGTGTGCACCGCCTGCTCGGCCGCCGCGAGCTCCAGCCCGCCTTCCTCCAACACGGTGAGCAGCGCCTCCATCAGGCGCAGGACGTTCGGCCCCAGGTAGGCCAGGCCGGTCTCGCCCAGCACCGAGACGGCCCAGGGGTGGCGCAGGAAGGCGGCCCGGAGGCTGTGCGCGCAGCGCGCCATCGCCGCCTGCCAGTCGGCGGGGTCGTCCGTGCCGGGCAGGGCGGGCGGTTCGACCTCGCCGTAGACCTCGTCCACGACGAGTTCGAGCAGCTCGTCCTTGTTGGCGACGTGCGTGTACATCGAGGTGGCTCCGGCGTTGAGCCGGGCGCCCAGCTTGCGCATGCTCAGCGCGTCGATGCCCTCGGCGTCCAGCAGTTCCAGCGCCGCGGCGACGATCTGCGCGCGGCCCAGCGCGGGCTGCTCGCGGCGGCGCGGGCGCGGCCGGGCCCATACCGACGGGATGGGCTGCCTCTCGGTCGGCATGCGGCCTCCTCGCTCCTCGCCTCCGGACGTCCGGGACGTCCCGCCGGACAGTGTACGGGTTGCGCACGGTGTGCGCTCAACGTACGGTGTGCGGAACTTCCGCACAGTGTGCGGTCTGACTGACCGAAGGGGATCTCTCATGTCGTTCGACCTCGTCCGGTGGCAGGGAAGGCTCGACGCGCTCCGGGCCGCACACCATGTGCCGGGCGCCTCGCTGGCCGTCCTGACCAGCGGTTCCGTGTACGAGCTGGCGAGCGGGCTGCTGCACCGGGGGACGGGCGTGGCCGTGACGACCGACTCGGTCTTCCTGGCGGGCTCGCTGGCCAAGGTCTACACCGCGACGCTGGTGATGCGCCTGGCCGACACCGGCGCCCTGGACCTGGACGCCCCGGCCGCCGACGTCCTGCCGGAGTTCGTGACGCCCGACCCGGACGTCACGGAGGAGATCACGGTCCGGCGGCTGCTGTCGCACACCGGCGGGATGACCAACGACTTCACCCACGACACCGGACGCGGCGACGACTGCCTCGCCAGGTACGTCGAAGCCCTCCGGAACGTCTCGCTCGACTGCCCGCCCGGAACGACCCTGTCCTACGGCAGCTCGGGGTACGTCGTCCTGGGACGGATCGTCGAGACGCTGACCGGGCAGACCTGGGACCGCGCACTGAGGGACCAGGTGCTCGCGCCGCTCGGCCTGGAGCACTCGATGACCCTTCCCGAGGAGGCCCTCCGTTTCCGCGTCGCGATGGGCCACTTGGGCGCGCCCGGCACCGAACCCGCCCCCGCGCCCGTCTGGGACCTGATGCCGCGCTCGGCCGGTCCCTATGGCCGGGTCATCGTTTCCGCCGGGGACGTCGTCCGTTTCGCTCGGATGCACATGGCCGGAGGGATCGCCCCTGACGGCACCCGCGTCCTGTCGGCCGAGGCGGTCGCGGCGATGCGCGGCCGCGTGGTCGACAGCCCGGACAAGTGGTCGATGTCCGCGGACGGCTGGGGCCTGGGATGGGCCCTGTACGACTGGGACGGAGTGCCGGGCTATGGTCACGACGGCAACGCCGGCGCGCAGCAGTCGTACCTTCGCGTCGTCCCGGACGCCGGGGTCGCCGTCGCACTCCTCACCAACGGCGGTGACTTCAGCCGCCTCTACGAGGAACTGTTCGCCGAACTGCTGGACGAACTGGCCGGCGTCCGCATGCCACCGCCCTTCGCGCCGCCGGCGGACCCGCCCGCGGTCGACATCACTCCCTGGCTCGGCGTCTACGCACGCGAAGGCGTCGTCACGACCATCACCCGGGACGCCGGCGGCGCGCGCATCAGCTACGAGTTCGTCGGCGGGATGAGGGAGGTCGTCGAGTCGATGGGCGGCATCTCGCCGCGGGTCGAGGGCGATCTGACGCCGGTGTCGCCGACGGTCTTCGCGGCGAGCGGCCTCTTCGGACACGACTACATGCCGGTGGTGTTCTCCACGCTGCCCGACGGAACGCCCTGCGTGCACATCAGCATGCGCGCCGCCCCCAGGACCGCATGACCGGAACGGCGTTCCGCTAAGGCGTGCGGCGCAGGCCCGCCACGAGGAGTCCCACCAGGCGGCGCGCGTCATAGCGGGGATCGCTCTCCGCGCCGATGCACAGGTTGCCGATGCCGCGCATGAGCTCGTAGGCGTCGATGTCGCCGCGGATCTCACCCGCGTCCGCGGCGGCCCGGAGGAGGCCGTCGCACACGGGGACGAGCCGGTCGATGAAGTAGGTGTGCAGGGCCTGGAAAGCGGGGTCGTCCGATTGGAGGACGGCGGCCAGGCCGTGCTTGGTGGCGACGAAGTCGACGAAGCGGTTGACCCAGCGTCCCAGTGCGTCATAGGGGGAGCCGCCGCCGGCCAGCAGGCTCTCGCCGGCCTCCGCGCAGGCCTCGACCTGGTGCCGGTAGACGGCGGCGATCAAGTCCGCGCGGGTCGGGAAGTGGCGGTAGATGGTCGCGACCCCGACGCCCGCCCGGGACGCGATCTCGCGCACCGGCGCCTCGACTCCCGAGGTCACGAACACCGCCGCCGCGGCGTCCAGGAGCGCCCGCTCGTTGCGCCGCGCGTCGGCCCGCTTGCGCGGAGCGCCCTTCCCCGTCCTCGCACCGCTCCCCGCGGCCGTCTCCGCGCCCGTCGCCGCCGCGTCGTCGGTCATCGCACCTTCCCGTTGCTAACCGGAACAATGTTCCGTATATTAATCGGAACGCGGTTCCGCTTGGCGTCCATGATGCCAGAGCGGTGCCCCGCGCCCCAAGCCATCCCCCCGATCAAGGAGCACACGATGCGATACCGCCCCCTCGGACGTACCGGAGTCCAGGTCAGCACGCTGGTGCTCGGCGCGATGAACTTCGGCAGGATCGGCGGCACCGGACAGGACGAGGCCGACGCGATCGTGGGCGCCGCCCTCGACGCCGGGGTCAACCTCATCGACACCGCCGACTTCTACCCCGGCTCCGAGGAGATGGTCGGCAAGGCCATCGCCGGCCGCCGGGACGACATCGTCCTCGCGACCAAGGCGGCGCTGCCGGTGGACGACGACCGCAACCACCGGGGCGCCTCGCGCCGCTGGCTGGTCACCGAGCTCGACAACAGCCTGCGCCGCCTGGGCGTCGACCACGTCGACCTCTACCAGATCCACCGCTGGGACCCGGCGACCAGTGACGAGGAGACCCTGTCGGCGCTGACCGACCTGCAGCGGGCCGGGAAGATCCGCTACTTCGGCTCCTCGACCTTCCCCGCCTACCGGATCGTCCAGGCCCAGTGGGCGGCGCGCGAGGCCCGGCTCGGGCGGTACGTCACCGAGCAGCCCAGCTACTCGGTCCTGCAGCGCGGCATCGAGGCGGACGTCCTGCCGGTGACCGAGGAGTACGGGATGGGCGTGCTGGTGTGGAGCCCGCTGGCGTCGGGCTGGCTGTCGGGCGCGGTCCGCGCCGGCCGGGAGATCACCACCCACCGCTCGGCGGCCCTGCCCGAGCGGTTCGACCTGTCCCGGCCGGCCAACCAGGCCCGCTTGGACGCCGTCGAGCGGCTGGTGAAGGTCGCCGACGAGGCGGGCCTGACGCTGATCCAGCTCGCGCTCGGGTTCGTCACCGCGCACCCCGGCGTGACCAGCGCGATCATCGGTCCCCGGACGATCGACCACCTGCACGCGCAGCTCGCCGCCGCCGACACGGTCCTGTCCGCGGACGTGCTCGACGCGATCGACGAGATCGTCGCTCCCGGTGTCGACCTGGCCGCGCACGAGAAGGTCGACACGCGCCCGGCGCTTCTCGACGCGTCCCTGCGCCGCCGCTGACCGCTCCTGGTGTGGCGGTGACGGGCCGCCGCCACACCAGGAAGGACGGTCAGACCTCCCGGAGGAAGACCACGGCGTCCACCTGACCGATCGCGGACGGATCGAGCGACGCGTAGGTGTGGTCGGCGGGAACGCGGCGCTCCGGCTTCCGGACGAGGACCTCGGCGAGGCGGACCGGATCCACGATGCTGCGCCCGTCTGGCAGTCCCGACAGCATCCCCTCCAGGCTGTCGGGGGAGGGAACATCGGTGCCGCGAGTGCCGAAGTTGGTGGCCACGAAGGTGTACCGGTCACCGAGGTGGGCGCCGGCGATGGCCCCGGCGCTCCACCATTCGACCCGCCCGCCCGCCCAGCTCATGCTGCTGCGGTCTCGCTGCAGGTGGGAGTTGTGGGCGAACACGAGGGTGGGCCCGCGCCGCTCCTCGCGCCGGACGATCGCTTCGAGGTTGTCGGCCATCATCGTGTCCCGTACGGACAGGAGCGTGTTCACGCGACTGGGCGAGGGGTCGGCCATGCCGTGGTGGTAGCGCAGGAGCCCGGTCGCGGCGCGGCCGTAGAGGTCGGCCCGCCACCAGTCGTCCGGGGAAGTGGCGGCGATCAGCTGCGGCGCGTACCCGGCGAGCAGTCCGCGCAGGTCGTCGGTGAGCAGCCGCAGCTCACGGGCCTCGGACGTACGGCCGACGGACTTCGACGGGTCCATCATGGCGGCCGGATTCGTCCAGGCCTCATCCTGACCGAGGAGATCGTCCAGCCGGGCGCGGCTCCAGGGAACGTCGAGGTGGGCGGCGAGGTAGTCGTGCAGTCCGGTCAGCGGCTCACGCGGACTGGCGGCATAGGCGGTCTCCAGCGGGCCGTCCATCCCGTAGAAGCGCAGCCGCTCGTCCGCTGAGCGTTCCTCGTTGTAGGCGCGCATCCAGCGGAGCAGCTCACGGTTCGCCGGGTACGCGCCGTGCCCATGACTGAACCCGCGCGTCAGGGCCTCGTCGAGCGTCCTGGCGCCCTCGCCGACGTAGGCGTCGGCCGTCAGACCCATGAGGCAGTCGCTTTCGAGCGCGACCGAACGATAGCCCTCGTGCTCGACAAGATGCCGGAAGAGCTCGTTGCGCAGCTCTGGGAACGCCTCGACCCCATGGGTCGGCTCCCCGAGGCCGAGCAGGCGGGTGGACGAGGGCAGAAGCGCGGTGAGGGAATCGCTGGCGAAGGGACGCGCGGCGTCCCGGATCGAGACCGTCATGGCTTCAACCGTATCGTTGAACCTTCGGTGTAAACTTAGCTGCTTCTATGGGCATTTCTGGAGGGCTAAGTCTCAAAATGGGGTTGCGGCCTGTCGATCTCGCGCGGGAGCACGGCCTGTCCACCCAGGCGGTGCGCAACTACGAGGAGGCGGGCATCCTGCCGCCGGCCGAGCGCACGCCGAGCGGCTACCGCGCCTACGCGCCGCGCCATGCCGCCGCCCTCGGGGCGTTCCTGGCGCTCGTCCCCGCGCACGGCCACGCGACGGCGAGCGCGATCATGCGGGCGGTGAACGACGGCGCGGCCGAGGAGGCGTTCCGGCTGATCGACCAGAGCCACGCTGAGCTGGCCGACGACCGGCGCACCCTGGAGGCCGTCGAACGGGCCCTGCACGACCTGGCGCTTCCCGGCACCGAGGAGCGCGCCCGAACCGCCACGTTCATCGGCCCCCTCGCACGCCGGCTCGGCCTCCGCCCGGCGACGCTGCGCAAGTGGGAGAGCGCCGGCCTGGTCGTGCCCGGCCGGGACCCCCGGACGGGCTACCGCGTCTACAGTCCGTCCGACGTCCGGGACGTGCTGATGGCCCACCAGCTGCGCCGCGGCGGCTACGGCCTGGAGCAGATCGCCGAGGTGCTGGAGCGGATGCGAACGGCGGGCGGCCCCGAAGCCCTGCGGCCGACCATGCGCGAATGGCACGAGCGGCTGACGGCACGCGGCCGGGCAATGCTCACCGCGGCCGCCGCCCTCGACACCTATCTGAACACTTGATCCACCCGGAAGGTTCTAAGCTTCTGCCGTGTCGGAGACGCGGGCTGACCTTGTGGCGGGTGACGCTGGGGCCCTGGTCGGGCACGGCGTGGACTTGGACGTTTCGTCGGGGCCCGAGCGGGCTCTGCGCGGCACTCCGCCCGCCCGGGCCGCCGGGGAACTGGCCAGCCTGATGCGGGCGGCCGGGATGGACGAGTCGGCGCTGCGCGCGACCGGGGTGTGGCTGGTGTCCGGTCGGCGGTCGTCCGCGCACACCCAGGCCGCCTACCTGCGGGACGTCGGTTGGTGGGTGTGGTGGTGCACGGTCCGCGCGGCCGAGGCGCAGGCGCCCGTCCCGCGGGACGCCGACCTGTACGTCGCCGACCTGGTCGCGTCCGGGCTGGCCCGCGCGACGGTGAACCGGCGGGTGGCGGCGGTGTCGTCGTGGTACCGGTACCTGGTCCGCGAGGGGTGCGTGACCGCCAATCCCTTCGAGGGCGCGGAGCGTCCGCGCATGGACACCCGGCACTCGCGCACGCGCGGCCTCTCCAAGCAGCAGGTCGCCGAGCTGCTGGGGTACGCGGCCGAGCACGAGTCCGCCCGCACCTACGCCCTGGTCTGGCTGATGTTCGCCACCGCCGGACGCATCGGCTCGCTGCTCTCCGCCCGGATCGAGGACATCGGCGAGGACAGCGGGCACCGCGTGCTGGACGTGGTGGCCAAGGGCGGGCAGAGCAAGCGGTTCGCGCTGCCGCCGCCCGCCGTCGCGGCCCTCGACCGGTACCTCGCCGAGCGCGGCCGCCCGGCCTCCGGCCCGGTCTTCGTGACCCGGACGGGCCGCCCGCTCGTCCAGTCCTACGTCTGGAAACTGGTCAACCGGATCGCGGGGGAGTGCGGCGTCGACTTCGTCATCAGCCCGCACTCGTTCCGGCACTCGGCGATCACGATCGCCCTCGGCGAGGGGCGTCCGCTGCATGTGGTGCAGGACTTCGCCGGCCACGCCGATCCCCGCACCACCCGCAGATACGACCGCGACCGCGACGCCCTCGACCGCTCCCCGGCCTACCAGCTCGCCGCCCTCGTCGCCCCCTCCACCCGCAGGACCGGCCCCTGAGGCCCCAAGGAGGCCGGGTCATGGACCGGAGTCCCGTGGACAGATGAGGTCGCGGTTCTCCTGGGGGCGAGGCTCAAGACATGGTAGATCCTGGGTCGTCGCCGGTACTCGATCCTCATCGCGGGCACGAGTGGTAGCAGGGCCGCTACCCAGTGCTCAGGAGGTGCGGTGAAGGCATCCCGGGACGAGGGCGGCGATCTGAAGAGCGCCGGGTTCACGCGGTACAGCGGCGCGGACCTCGAGTGGAGTGAAGCGCTGCGAGACGGCCTGGACCGGCTCACCGAGGCCTTCGCCGACCTGCCGCAAGACCCGTACGCGCCGGACGCCCGCAGGTTCCGCCGGCACTCCCGCGCGGTGTACCTGCCCTGGACCGGCGAGATGACGTGGATTCCGGGCATCCCGGACCCGGAGCACGGCACGCTCACCGAGTACTTCCAGGACGACTACAACCCCGAGTATCCGCAGACGGTGCGGTACTTCCCCGCCATCTCCGCCGACATCCTCGACAACGTCCTGCTGAACCGGCTCCTCCGTTTCGACCTCGGACAGGTCGGCTGGCTGGAGGAGCTGCGGCGGACCCCGCTGTGCTGCGGCGTGCACATGGTGAAGCTGTCGGTGCGGGACCGGGGAGAGGTCGCGGTCTCGTCCCCGGACTGCCTGCACCAGGACGGGGGCGCCTCGACCGCGTTCACCTTCGCGCACCTGGTGAGCTGCGTGAACGTGCGGGGCGGGGAGAACGTCATCGCCTCTCCCGAGAGCGCGGGACGGCAACCCGGCGATCTGCCGTCCGGCGCCGTCCACGCGCGCTTCACCCTGGTGGAGCCGCTGGACGGATACGCCGTGCACGACCACCGCGTCAGCCACTGCGTCGGCCCGGTGCGGCTGGGCGATGCCCCGGGGCCGGGCGAGCGCTGCATGCTCCTCGTCGGCATCGCGCCGTTCGTCCCGCGCCCCTGACCCCGTCCCGGGCGGCAGCCGGCTACTCCGCGGCGTGGTCGCTGCGCCATCGCTCGGTGGCGACCCCGGCCATGATCACCGAGACGACGGCCTCGGCGAGCTCGGGCGTGATGGGCAGGTGCCCGAAGAGCACACGGTAGTAGGTGGTCGACGCGAGCATGTCCAGCAGGAGGTCGATGTCGGCGTCGGCCCGGATGTCGCCCCGGTCGATGCCCCGGCGCAGCGCCTCGGCGGTGGTGGCCCGGCGCGGGTTGAAGAAGACGTCCAGGAACTCCTTCTCCAGTTCCGGGTCGTCGGCCAGGTCGGCGACCAGGGCGGGCAGGGCCCTGCGGCCGACGGTGGTGGCGAAGGCGTCGCTGAGGGTGCTGATGCCGGCGATGAGGTCGCAGTGCGTGCAGCCGGTGTCCGGCGTCGGCGAGGTGCCGATCGTCGCGGCCAGCGCTCCCACGACGAGGTGCTGGCGGGAGCGCCAGCGGCGGCGGATGGCGGGCTTGCTGGTTCCGGCGCGGGCGGCCGCCCCCTCCATCGTGAGGCCGCCGTAGCCGACCTCGTTGAGGATCTCGATGACCGCCCGGGGGACCGCGTCGTCGATGCGTGGGTCGCGG
>NZ_JBFAOF010000158.1:0-11127 GCF_040675125.1 Spirillospora sp. NPDC049652
GCCTCGCCGATGCGGCGCTGACCGTCGGGGCCGCCGACGCTGAGGACGCCGTCGCGGAGTTCTCGAGCCGGGGGCCGCGCATCGGCGACGGCGCGATCAAGCCCGACGTGACCGCTCCGGGCGTCGGCATCACCGCGGCACGGGCCGCCGGGACCTCGCTGGGCGACCCGGTGGGTGACCACTACACGACGCTGAGCGGCACCTCGATGGCCGCTCCGCATGTCGCGGGAGCCGCCGCCCTCCTGTTCCAGGAGCACTCCGGATGGACGCCCGCCCAGGTCAAAGCCGCGCTGATGGGGACGGCCAAGGCCAAGAGCGGTGTCTCGGTCTTCGCCCAGGGGACGGGCCGGATCGACGTCGGCCGGGCAGTGGCCGCCAAGGTCTTCGCCGACCAGGGCAGCGTCTCGTTCGACCTGACCCGGGCGGCGGCGAGCCGCAAGGTCCGGTTCCGCAACGAGGGGGACACGCCGGTGCGGCTGGACCTGGGGCTGCGGGTGACCGGTCCGGACGGCGAGGCCGCGCCCTCGGGGATGTTCACGGTCAGCCCGGCCGCACTGGACGTTCCCGCAGGTGGAACGGCTGAGGCCACGGTCTCGGCCGACCCCGGCAAGGGGGCCGTCGGCCGGTACGGCGGCGGGTTGACGGCTACGCGCGGCGACGAGGAACTGCTGCGTCTGGCCGTCGGCGGCGTCCGCGAGACCCCGTCGCACGAGATCCGGCTGACGGGGATCGACCGCAACGGAAACCCGGCCGGGACGGCGGTGGAGACGCTGCCGTGGATGTCCCTGACCAACCTGGCCACGGGTGAAGCGGTCGAGAACTACTACAGCGGCAACGGCGTGGCGGCGCGGGTGCCGGCAGGGCGGTACTCGCTGCACGCCGTGGTTCCCACGGGCGACGAGGAGTTCACGTTGTTCTCCTATCCCCAGGTGACCGTGGGCGACAGCGATGTCGCGATCACGGCCGACGCGCGCCGGGCCAAGCGGGTCGCGGTCCGGGTGGACAGCCGGACGGCCGTGCGCGCGGGCACCGACGAGATCGGCGTCAACGAGACGGTGGCGGGAGTGCAGGAGGCGTTCGGGGTGGCCGTCGAAGGCACGGCGGGTTTCTCCGCGATGCCCACCGAGGAGGTCACCGGACGCCAGTACGGCTTCTACCACGCGGCGAACCTGGCCGAACCCAAGGGGCCGCGGGCGTACCACCTGCAACGCCTGGTCGATCACCGGATCCCGGCGACCCTGGACTACCGGGTCGCGGACGGGGAGCTCGCGGCGGTCGACTCGGTGTACCACTCCGACCGTCCGCTCACCGGCCTGCGCCAGACCATGGCGCTGGTGCCCGGTGTCTTCTTCGGGGCCGGGTACGGCGAGTACTCCGTCCCATTGCCCGGCCGGCGGACCGAGCTCTACACCGCGTCCCCCGGCCTGAGCTGGCGCCGCGGCCTCAACGGGACGGCGGACGACGGCGGCTTCAGCATCATCGGCGACCCGCCGTCCACCGGCAGGCCGGGCCGCACGACCTATCACTGGAACGCCGCCGCGCTCGGCTCGGTCGGCGCCGGGATGCGGAAGGCGAAGAACGGGCCGATGATCTTCAACACCTTCCCCCTCGTCCCGGCGGGTGCCCGGGACGGACTGAGCGGGCCGGTGACCGCGAGGGCCGAGGTGTGGCGCGACGGTGAACTGCTGGGCGCGGCGGACTCCGACAGCCTGCGGGTGAGCACGCCGCCCGGCCCCGGCGGCTATACCGTCCGCTCGACCGCTGACCGCAAGGCGTCCTGGACGGACCTCGGCACCCACTCCGAGACCGAGTGGACGTTCCCCTACACCCCGACCATGGCGGCCCTGGAGGAGCCGCCGATGTTCGCCGTGCGGGCCGAGGGGGCCTTCGACCAGAAGAACCGCGCTCCGTCCGGATCCCCGTTCGACCTGGCCCTGCGCATCACGGACGGCCGCGGAGCCGCCTCACCGCCGCGTCTCACCCACGCCACGGTCGAGGCGTCCTACGACGACGGCAAGACCTGGCAGCCCGCCAAGGTGACGCAGACCGGCGCCGACCGCTGGAAGGCGTCCTTGACCCACCCGGCCGGCTCGGGCGGCTACGTCTCGCTCCGGATCCAGGTGTCCAATGACGAGGGCACCTCGCTGAAGCAGACGGTCATCCGCGCCTACGGGCTCAGCTGACGACCCACTGGACGGGCGGCCGACTCGACACTCCTGGCCGTCCGTCCAGTGTTCTGCGGGTAGCGGAAGCCGGCTCATGCCCAGAGGCCGGCGGGCCGCAGTACGCCGATCGGGCCGTCCAGCTTCTTCAAGCGGCGACCCAGCGGCTCCGCGCCGATGAGGCGCTGTCCCCGGTGGACGTAGATGGTCGGACCGGGCTGGGAGGCGAAGGGCGTCAAGTCCAGAGGCCGATCGGTGTTGGAAAGGAGGTAGACCTCGCGGAGGCTTGGCAGCGACGCCAGCGGGGACAGGTCGCCGAGGCGGGGACAACCGTTCAGGAGGATCATCCTGAGGTGGACCAGCTCGCGGACCCAGTCGAGATCACTGACCTGGGTCTCCGACAGGCTCAGCTGCCTGAGCCGCTTCAGGCGCGCGAGCGGGGTGAAGTCCTGGACCTGTTCGCAGGAGTCGAGTTCGAGATAGTCGAGCGGGTGATCGGCGACGAGTGCCGGGATGTCGGTCCACGGAAGGGCCGGGAGGTAGAGCGTCTCAAGTTCCGGAGCGGAGTCGAGGGCGTGGCACAGCACCTCCCTGCTGCGCAGGTTGCCCAACCCCAGGGACTTGGTCGTGGCGAGCGACGGAAGTTGGTCGGCGGTGGTCAGGTGCGCCGCGTTGTGCAGGACGAGGGTGTCCAGGGAGGGCAGACGCCGCAGCGGGGCGTAGTCGTGCAGGTGGGTGCAGTTCCAGAGCCTCATGTGCTGGAGTGCCGGCATCCGGTCGAGGAACTCGACGGACCTCACCTCGATGGTCGTCCCCAGGGTGAGGCGGGTGAGGTTGGGCATCGCCGGTAGCCGTCCGGGGTCGATGGGCACGGACTCCGGCCCGTAGAGGAGCAGCCAGGTCAGGGCGAGGCGGTGGTGGGCGAGGAGGTCGAGCGCCGACGCGTCGTCCAGGTACAGGTTCAGCTGTTCGCGTGGCGGTAGTGCGAGCAGAGCCCGCAACTGCTCGGCGTCGTCGACCCGGAGCAGGGATTTCGTGGGCATGAAGCGGACGACCCGGTCGGCGTACTCGGTGGCGTCGAAGTAGCTCCACGCCGCGGCCAGCTCGCTCGCCACCTCGAACCGTGCGTCCGGGGCATAGCGGGCGAGGACGTCGAGTGCGCGGGGCCCGTTGATCAGCCAGGCCGCTTGGACGGACGCCTGAGCGACCCTGCTCGACAGCGTCTCGACGGACTCGGGAAGGGCGTCCAGGACGGACTCGCCGGCCGTGGCCAGGGAACGGGCGGCGACCTCGTCCCGGGGCGGGACGAGGTCGGACAGCGCGCGGTCGAAGGCCGGACGCAGGTCGGCCGGGACGGCCGGGAGCGTCTCCAGGCAGGCGACCAGGAGCAGTTTCAGGCGCCGGGCCCGGCCGGGCTCGGCGTCGATGCGGGCGAGCAGGCCGGTGATCAGGTCGCGGCGGAGCGGCTCGTTGGCGTGGCCCGCGGCCATGATGACGGTCTCGCGCCACTGGTCCCGGTGGGCCTCGCGGACGAGCAGCTCGATGTCGCCGATGTCGGCGGCGTGCTGCGCGGTCAGATACTCCTGGACGGTCCGGTGGACGAAGTCGATGCGGCCGGGGACCGGCTCGCGGAGCACGCCGGAGCGCTGGAGCAGGGCGTCCAGGACGTCGGGCGCGGACGCCGCGACCTTGGGCATCGCGGCCAGGCGGTCGGCGACGAGGCGTTCGACCATCGGTTTCGGGAGCTCGACACGGTTGCTGGTCGACAGGCTCCAGGCCAGGTCGCGCAGGATGCGGATCTTCTGGTCCTTCTCCAGCGCGACCGCCTGGGCGCTGGGGACGCCGCGTTTGGCGTCGCGGGTCTCCAGGAGCAGGTCCAGCGCCGCCGAGTAGAGGCCCATGCGGTCGCGGGGGAGGGACTCCCGGTCGAGGTTCAGCGCGCACAGCATGGCGGCGAGCAGGGGAGTTGACGCCAGGGTGCGCAGGTGGGGCGCCGCTTCGAAGCGGGCCAGGAGGCGGGACTCGTAACCGGGGAGGCGTTCGGGCTCGCAGGGGAGATCGGCGCAGTCGCGGACGGCCGTGTGCCAGTGGCTGATGAGTTCGCGCAGGTCGGCGGGGCTCAGCTGCTCCAGGAAGGCCGTGCCGAAGCCTTCGGCCCGGAGCCAGTCCGCCGCTGCGGCGGCCGGTCGCGAGGTGACGATGACGCGGATGCCGGGGAAGTCGGCGGCCAGGCGGGCGACCCATTCGCGGACGGCTTGGCGCTGCGAGGTCGCGACCTCGTCCACGCCGTCCACGAGGACCAGGGCGCGGCCGGAGAGCAGGACGCGGTGGGTCCAGCCCCTCGGCATGAGCCCCGCGAGGTTCCCGGCCGCGTCGTCCAGGAACTCCTCGGGGGACGGCAGCCGGCCGTCGGCGTGGCTGCGGAGCTTGATGAGGAACGGGACCAGGCCGCGCCAGCCGGCGAGTTCGTCCGAGAAGGAGCCCCGTGCGGCGGCGATGGCGAGCCAGCGGAGGAGGGTGCTCTTGCCGCCGCCGGCTTCCGCGCGCACGAGCAGGAGGCGGTGGTCCTTGAGGGCGGTCTCGATGCGGACGGTCCCGCCGGTGCGCTCCTCGTGCCATTCGGACCGGCGGACCGGGTCCTGCCGCCGGCGCGCCTTCTCGTGCTCCTGGGAGACGGTGAGGCTGATGTAGGCGACGCTGAGGCTCGTCCGCGGACGGGTCAGCCGCTCGAAGCGGACGCCGAACAGTTCGAGCCTGTCAAGGTTCTCGCTGAGCGATGACAGGTAGCGGCGGGTGAACTCCTCGTCCTCGCCCGCGCCCTCGGGGGAGGTCAGGGAGCGGGCGGGCATCCGGGCGAGGAGCGCCTCGACCTGTTCGGCCAGGCCGGACAGCCGGGACAGCGTCTCGGCCGACGCGCGAGGGGCGAACTGGGGGAGGTGGGTGAGGATGCGGGCGAGGCAGTCGCAGCACTCGTCGAGCACGACGTCGTACAGGCGCGCGCCCGCTTCGCCGAGTTGGAAGGACGCCTCGCGTGCGGGGAGGGTGCGGCGCAAGCGGCGGGCCAGTTTGACCGGGTCGGCGTCGTCCGCCATCAGGGCGGCGTCGGAGAGGTCGGCCCGGTCCAGGGTGAGGACGACCTGGCCCAGCACCGCCTCGCGGTCGTTGTCGGTGAGGCCGCGGTACTCGGCGCGGCAGAACTTCAGCAGCTGGTCGGCGACGGCGGTGGCGATGTCCTCGAACTGCGAGACGGCCTTGCGCCGCTTGAGTTCGTCGGCGTAGCCGACCCGGATGAGGTCGACGAGGTCGGCGGAGCGGTCGAGGCGGGCGGTCCGGCCGGAGAGCACGCGGCCGAGGACGAGCTTCGCCACGGACTTGCCGACGCCCACGGCGGCCAACTCGACGGACATTCGTCCAGTATCGCCCGTCGAGTTGGGCCGTTGTGGGGTGTTTTGCGAGTCAGAACGAGGCGGGCAGGCCCAGGGCGCGGGCGATCAGCATGCGCTGCACCTCGCTGGTCCCCTCGCCGACCTCCAGGATCTTGGCGTCGCGGTAGAAGCGGCCGACCGCGTACTCGTTCATGAAGCCGTAGCCGCCGAAGATCTGCGTGGCGTCGCGGGAGTTGTCCATCGCCGCGTTGGACGCCGCGAGCTTGGCGATCGCGGCCTCCTTCTTGAACGGCTCGCCCTTGAGCATCTTCGCGGCCGCTGCGTAGTAGGCGAGGCGGGCGGTGTGCGCGCGCATCTCCATGTCGGCGATCTTGAACTGCATCGCCTGGTACCGCCCGATCTCGCGGCCGAACGCCTCGCGCTCGCGGACGTAGCGCAGGCACTCGTCCACGCAGCCCTGGGCGAGGCCGACCGACAGCGCCGCGATGGCGATGCGGCCCTCGTCCAGGATGCGCAGGAACTGGGCGTATCCGCGGCCGCGCTCGCCGACCAGGTTCTCCGCCGGGACGCGGACGTCGTCGAAGGACAGCTCGCGGGTGTCGGAGGCCGACCAGCCGACCTTGGAGTACTTGCGGCCGACGGTGAAACCGGGCGTGCCGTTCGGGACGAGGATCGTGGAGATCTCGTTCTCGCCGGTGTACGCCGTGACGGTCACGAACGCGGTGATGTCGGTGCCGGAGTTGGTGATGAACGCCTTGGAGCCGTTGATGACCCACTGGTCGCCGTCCAGCCGGGCGGTGGTGCGCATGCCGCCCGGGACGTCGGTGCCGCCGCCCGGCTCGGTCAGGCCGAACGCCGCCAGCCGCTCGGCCGTCACCAGCCTCGGCAGCCACTCGCGCTTCTGCTCCTCGCTGCCGAACCGGTAGATCGGCATCGCGCCGAGCGAGACGCCGGCCTCCAGCGTGATCGCGACGGACGAGTCGACCCGCGCCAGCTCCTCCAGGGCGAGGCAGAGGGTGAAGTAGTCGCCGCCCATGCCGCCGAACTCCTCGGGGAACGGCAGGCCGAACAGCCCCATCTTGCCCATCCCGTCGACGATCTCGTACGGGAACTCGCCGCGCTCGTACAGGTCCCCGATCACGGGGGCGACCGTCTCGCGGGCGAAGCGCTCGACGGTGCGGCGCAGCTCCTCCTGCTCGTCGGTGAGGGTGAAGTCGATCATCGGTTACTCCTTGGGCGCGAGCGCCTGGACGACGCGGGACGGGGACGGGCGGCCGAGCCGGTCGGCCATCCAGAGACTCGTTTCGGTGAGTTTGCGCACGTCGACGCCGGTTTCGACACCGAGGCCGTCGAGCATCCAGACCAGGTCCTCGGTGGCGAGGTTGCCGGTGGCCGACTCGGCGTACGGGCATCCGCCGAGGCCGCCCGCCGACGCGTCCACGACGGTGACGCCGGCGCGCAGCGCGGCGAGCGTGTTCGCGAGGGCCTGGCCGTAGGTGTCGTGGAAGTGGACGGCGATCCGGTCGAGCGGGACGCCGGCGGCGACGACCTCGCCGATCAGCGCGGTGACCTGGCCGGGCGTGCCGACGCCGATGGTGTCGCCGAGGCTCAGCGCGGAGCAGCCGAGGTCCATCAGGCGGCGCGCGACGGACGCGACCTGGGCGAGCGGGACGTCGCCCTCCCACGGGTCGCCGCAGACCATCGACACGTACGCGCGCACCCACATGCCCTCCGCGCGGGCGCGCCGGACGACCGGCTCGAACATCGCCAGGGACTCGTCGACCGTGCGGTTCAGGTTGCGCTTGGCGAACGTCTCGGTCGCCGAGCCGAAGATCGCGATCTCGGTGACGCCGTTGGCGAGCGCCCGGTCGAGCCCGCGCTCGTTCGGCACCAGCACCGGGTACCGGTTGAGCGGCGCGCGCGGCAGCACGCCGAGCAGGTCCTCGGCGTCGGCGAGCTGCGGGACCCACTTGGGGTGGACGAACGAGGTGGCCTCGATCGTGGTCAGCCCGGCGTCCGCGAGCCGGGTGATGAACTCGGCCTTGACGCCGACCGGGACGATCGACTTCTCGTTCTGCAGCCCGTCGCGCGGGCCGACCTCGTAGACGGTGACGCGCTCGGGGAGCCCGTCGAGTGGAACGCGCATCTGGCTCAGTCCTCCGGCTCGATCACGGCCAGCACCTCGTCCAGGGCGACCTGGGCGCCGGTGCGGACCGGCAGGGACGCCACCACTCCGGCGCGCGGCGCGGTGACGGTGTGCTCCATCTTCATCGCCTCGACGACGACCAGCGGCTGGCCCTCCCCGACCTTGTCGCCCTCGGCGGCCTTCACGGCGAGGACCGTCCCGGGCATCGGGCTGCGCAGGACGCCGTCGCCGGACACGGCGGCCGCGCCGGTGCTCTCGGCCCGCTCGTGCTCGGCGAGCGCCCAGGTGCGTCCGCCGCGGCCGAGCCACAGCGTGATGCCGTCGCGCGCGCACGAGTAGCGGGTGGTCCGGCCGTCGTAGGTCAGGACGAGGTCGGAACCGTCGCGGCGGAGCGAGGCCGGTACGGGCTCGCCCTCGCCGACCGAGACCCGCGCGGACGCCGCGCGGCCCTGGACGCGGACCTCGACCGGGTCGGACCCGGCCGGGGTGATGAGCCACGGCGTCCAGGCCGGTCGGCCGGGCCGCCAGCCGTCCGGGATGGCCCACGGGTCCGGGTCGCCGGACTCCAGGGCGAGCATCCGCTCCAGCGCGGCGGTCGCGAGGACCTCGGCCGGAACGTCGCGCAGCCCGGCGGTCAGCTCGTCCAGGGACCGCTCGACCAGGCCGGTGTCCAGGTCGCCGGACACGACCGGCGGCGCGGTGAGCAGCCGCCGCAGGAACGCCACGTTCGTGGAGACGCCCAGCAGGTCGTACCCGCCGAGCGCCCGGTCGAGGCCGGTCAGCGCGGCGGCCCGGTCCGGGGCCCAGGCGATGACCTTGGCCAGCATCGGGTCGAACGAGCCGCCGACGACCGTGCCGACCTCGACGCCGGAGTCCACCCGGGCGTCCGAGCCGGACGACAGCGCCAGCACGCGCCCGCCGGTCGGCAGGAAGCCGCGCGCCGGGTCCTCGGCGTACACGCGCGCCTCGACGGCGTGCCCGGTCAGCTCGACGGCCGACTGGTCGAACGGCAGCGGCTCGCCGGCGGCGGCGCGGAGCTGGAGCTCGACCAGGTCCAGGCCGGTGACCAGCTCGGTGACCGGGTGCTCGACCTGGAGCCGGGTGTTCATCTCCATGAAGAAGTACTCGTCGGGGCGGTCGGCCGAGACGATGTACTCGACCGTGCCCGCGCCGACGTAGCCGACCGCGCGGGCCGCCGCGACGGCGCTCTCGCCCATCCGCGCCCGCGCCTGCGGCGTCAGCAGCGGCGACGGCGCCTCCTCGATGATCTTCTGGTGCCGGCGCTGCAGCGAGCACTCGCGCTCGCCCAGGTGGACGGCGTTGCCGTGCGCGTCCGCGAAGACCTGGATCTCGATGTGCCGGGGGTTCTCCACGAACCGCTCGGCGAGCAGCGTGTCGTCCCCGAAGGACGTGCGGGCCTCGCGCCGCGCGGACGCGATCGCCTCCGGCAGCTCCGCGGCCGTCCGGACGAGCCGCATGCCCTTGCCGCCGCCGCCCGCGGACGGCTTCAGCAGCACCGGGAGGCCGACCTCCAGCGCGGCGGCCTCCAGCTCCGCGTCCGACAGGCCCGGCTCGTCGCGGCCCGGGACGACCGGGACGCCCGCCGCCGCGACGGTCTGCTTGGCGCGGATCTTGTCGCCCATCGCGTCGATCGCGGACGCGGGCGGGCCGACGAACACGACCCCGGCGTCCTCGCAGGCCCGCGCGAAGGCGGTGTTCTCCGCGAGGAACCCGTAGCCGGGGTGGATCGCGGCCGCGCCGCTCGCGCGCGCCGCGTCCAGCACGGCCTCGGCCGACAGGTAGGACGGGATCTCGACGGCCTCGTCCGCGTAGGCCGTGTGGAAGGTGTCGCCCGCCGTGTGGACCGCGACCGTGCGCAGCCCGAGCCGCCGCGCGGTGCGGAACACCCGGACGGCGATCTCGCCGCGGTTGGCGACCAGAACGCTTTCGAACATCTCGTCCCTCACATCCGGAAGACGCCGTAGCCGACCGGCTCCAGCGGCGCGTTGGCGGCGGCCGACAGCGCGAGGCCCAGCACCCGGCGCGTGTCGCGCGGGTCGATGACGCCGTCGTCCCAGAGCCGGGCCGTGGAGTAGTACGGGTTGCCCTGGTCCTCGTACTGGGCGCGGATCGGAGCCTTGAACTCCTCTTCCTCCTCGGCCGACCAGGCGTCGCCGAGCTGGTCGCGCCGGACGGTCGCCAGCACGCTCGCGGCCTGCTCGCCGCCCATGACCGAGATCCGGGCGTTCGGCCACATCCACAGGAAGCGGGGCGAGTACGCCCGCCCGCACATCGCGTAGTTGCCCGCGCCGAACGAGCCGCCGATGACGACGGTGAACTTCGGCACGCGCGCGCACGAGACGGCCGTGACCATCTTCGCGCCGTGCTTGGCGATGCCGCCCGCCTCGTACTCGCGGCCGACCATGAACCCGGTGATGTTCTGCAGGAACACCAGCGGTATGCTGCGCTGGTCGCACAGCTCGATGAAGTGCGCGCCCTTCTGCGCCGACTCGGCGAACAGGATGCCGTTGTTGGCGATGATCCCGACCGGGTGGCCGTGGATGTGCGCGAACCCGGTGACCAGCGTGGTCCCGAACTCCTTCTTGAACTCCTGGAACCGGGAGCCGTCCACCACGCGGGCGATGACCTCGCGCACGTCGTAGGGGGTGCGGGCGTCCGGCGGGACGACGCCGTACAGCTCGTCCGGGGAGTACAGCGGCTCGGCGGGCTCGGCGCTCGTCCAGGGGCGCGGCTCGCGCGGGCCGAGCGTGGCGACGATGTCCCGGACGATCGACAGCGCGTGCGCGTCGCTGTCGGCCAGGTGGTCGGTCACGCCGGAGATCCGCGAGTGCAGCTCGCCGCCGCCGAGCTCCTCGGCCGTGACGACCTCGCCGGTCGCGGCCTTCACCAGCGGCGGGCCGCCGAGGAAGATCGTCCCCTGGTTCCGGACGATCACGGCCTCGTCGCTCATCGCCGGGACGTACGCGCCGCCCGCCGTGCAGGACCCGAGCACCGCCGCGATCTGCGGGATGCCGCGCCCGGACATGGTGGCCTGGTTGTAGAAGATGCGGCCGAAGTGCTCGCGGTCGGGGAACACGTCGTCCTGCTTCGGCAGGAACGCGCCGCCCGAGTCCACCAGGTAGACGCAGGGCAGCCGGTTGTGGAGGGCGACCTCCTGCGCGCGCAGGTGCTTCTTGACCGTCATCGGGTAGTACGTGCCGCCCTTGACGGTGGCGTCGTTCGCCACGACCACGCACTCGCGCCCGGAGATCCGCCCGACGCCGGTGATCATGCCGGCGCCCGGCGCGTCGTCGCCGTACATGCCGGTCGCGGCGAGCGGCGACAGCTCCAGGAACGGCGACCCCGGGTCGAGCAGCGTGTCCACCCGGTCGCGGGGCAGCAGCTTGCCGCGCTAGACGTGCCGCACGCGGGC
>NZ_JBFAOF010000159.1:0-11007 GCF_040675125.1 Spirillospora sp. NPDC049652
GTCCGTCCTGGCCTGCGCGGACACCGGCATCGTGGACGCGCTGGAGGCCGACCCGCTCGGCGACCGCTGCCTGGCCCTCCCCCGCCCCGGGCACGTCGTCGTGATCGCGCCGTCGTCCGACGTCCGGCAGGTCGCGGCCCTCGCGGACGGCCCGGTCGGGATGAGCGAGCCCACCGCGTCCGCCTCCGGTCTCGCGCCCGCGCTCGTCCAGGCCGAACGCGCCCTGGCCGCCGCCCGCCGGGTCGGCGAGCCGGTCGGATACGGCGAACTCCCTGGTCAGGGCCTCCTCGGCGTCCTCGACCCGGACCTCGCCCAGGGCTTCGCGGACGCCCTGCTCGCCCCGCTGCGCGCCGAACCGTCCCTGCTGACCTCCCTGCGCGCCTACCTGGCCGCCGGCGGACGCCTCGAAGAGGCCGCGCGCGACCTGGACGTCCACCGCCACACCCTGCGCACCCGCGTCCGCCGCGTCGCCGAACTCCTCGACCGCGACCTGGACGACCCCGGCGTCCGCGCCGAGCTGTGGGTGGCGCTCGCCGTCACGGACAATGCGACCGGCCCGATTGGCCTGACCGGAGCGTCCGGGCCCGAGTAGGCAGAGATAACGTCGAGGTATGGACGTGACTCCTTTCTGGCTCGCCGGGCGCCCCGAGACCGGCACCGAAACCCTTGCCGTGACGCACCCGTACGACGGCCGCGAGGTCGGCGTCGCCGCCGTGCCCACTCCCGAGCAGGTCGAGGAGGCCGTGGCCGCGGCCCACGCCGTCCGTGACCAGGCCGCCGCCCTGCCCGTCCACGTGCGCGCCGACGCGCTCACGCACGTCTCCCGCCGCCTCGAGGAGCGGCTGGAGGAGATCGCCAAGCTGATCACCGCCGAGAACGGCAAGCCCCTCATGTGGGCGCGCGTCGAGGTCAAGCGCGCCGTGTCGGTGTTCCGGTTCGCCGCCGAGGAGGCCCGCCGCTGGTCCCCGGCCACGCAGCGGCTCGACACCGAGCCGGGCGGCGTCGGCCGCCTGGTGTACGTGGACCGCGTCCCCAAGGGCCCGGTCCTCGGCATCGCGCCGTTCAACTTCCCGCTGAACCTGACCGCGCACAAGGTCGCCCCGGCGATCGCCGTGGGCGCCCCGATCATCGTCAAGCCCGCCCCCGCGACGCCGCTGTCCGCGCTCGTCCTCGGCGAGATCCTGGCCGAGACCGACCTGCCCGCCGGCATGGTCTCGGTGCTGACCGTCCCGAACGACCGCGCCTCCGACCTGGTGGACGACCCGCGCCTGCCGGTCGTCTCGTTCACCGGCTCGGTCCCGGTCGGCTGGTCGATCAACGACCGGGTGCCGCGCAAGCACGTCACCCTCGAACTCGGCGGCAACGGCGCGGCCGTCGTCCTCCCGGACGCCGACCTCGACTGGGCCGCCCAGCGCATCGGCCTGTTCTCCAACTACCAGGCCGGGCAGTCCTGCATCGCCGTGCAGCGCGTCTACGTGGACGAGTCGGTGCACGACGAGTTCCTGCCGAAGCTGGTCGACAGCGTGAAGGCCCTCGTCACCGGCGACCCGTGGGACGACGAGACCCAGGTCGGCCCGATGGTCAGCCGGGACGCCGCCGAGCGCGTCGAGTCCTGGGTGGACGAGGCCGTCGCGGCCGGCGCGAAGGTCGTCGTGGGCGGCACCCGCGAGGACGCGACCTACGCCCCGACCGTCCTCACCGACGTCCCGGACGACGCGAAGGTCCTGCACGAGGAGATCTTCGGCCCGGTCCTGGTCGTCCAGAAGGTCTCCGGCGTGGACGAGGCGTTCGCCAAGGTCAACGACTCCAAGTTCGGCCTCCAGGCCGGCGTGTTCACCCGGAACGTGGACACCGCCTTCCGCGCCCACCGCGAGCTGCGGGTCGGCGGCGTGATCATCGGCGACGTCCCGTCCTACCGCGCCGACCAGATGCCCTACGGCGGCGTCAAGGACTCCGGCGTGGGCCGCGAGGGCCTGCACTCGGCCATGACCGACTACACCGAAGAGAAGATCATGGTCCTCACCGGCCTCCCCCTCTGAACCCCCTGACGGCCGGGGCCCTCGGGCGGCCCCCGCCGTCGGCCACAATGACCCGCGTGCCCCTGCCTCCGCCCGTCCTGTCCGGCCTGGCGGCCAACCCGTCGCTGCCCCCGGACCTCCTGGACCGCCTGATCGCGCTCAACTCCCGGGCCCTCGCCTCCGCCCTGGCCGATCGCGACGACCTCACCCCCGCGCAGGCCCTCGCCCTGATCGCCGTCGAGGAGTCGTGCGCATGGTCACTGGGCGAGACCCTGAACCCGGACGACCTCGACCCGGCGGCCTTCCCCGACGCGGCCCTCGCGCTGCTGTCCACAGGCCACGGCCTCCCCGCGTGGGCCCGCCTCCTGGCAACCGACGCCGACCCCGTCCGCCGCGCCCAGCTCACCGACTGCCCGGACCTCCCAGCGGACGTCCAGCACACCCTGGCCCGCGACGAGGACCCCGACGTCGTCCAGGAACTCGCCCGGATCGCGCTCCCCGAGGTCGCCTCCGCGCTCGCCCGGCACCCGCACGCCGCCGTCCGCGCCGGGGCCGCCGCCAACCCGGCGACCCCGCCGCCCCTCCTCGCGTCCCTGCTCACCGGCGACGGCCTTCCCCCGGCCGACCGCTGCGAGGTGTGCGAGAACGAGGAGATCCCGTTCGTCCACGACCCCAACTGCCCGCGCCTCGACTGCGACCTGCCGCCCGGCGCCGCCTGCGACGGCTCGCACCAGTCCACCCTCCACGTGACGCGCCTGCGGGCGCTGGAGAACCCGTCCACCCCCGCCTCCGCGGCGATGCGCTTCGCGGACGACCCGTCCTACCTGCTCCGCTGCGCGCTGGCGTCCCGCGCCGACCTGACGCCCGAAGCGGCCGGACGCCTCCCCCGCCGAGACCGAGGCCATGGCGGCTTCCGCGACCCCGGCCGTCCGCATGCTCGTCGCCACCCGCCGCGACCTCCCCGCCCCGATCCGCGACGCCTTGGCGGACGACCCCGACGCCAAGGTCGTCAAGGCGATCGCCCCCCACCCCGGCCTCTCCGGATCCCGACTGCGCGCCATGCTCGTCCGGCACGGTCCGAGCATGGCGGCCCAACTGGCGTCCAACTCCGACGCCCCGTCCGACCTCCTGGAAGCCCTGGTGGCCCTGCACCCGGCACGAAGGGCCCTCGCCAAGATCGCCCAACACCCCAACGCGACCCCGACCGCCCTCCTGGCCTGCTTCCCCGAGCTCAGAGCCAGACGCCTCGCCGCAGCCCACCCCGCGCTCCCGCTGGAAGCCCTCGTCACCCTGCTCAACGACGAAGACCCTCAGGTGGCGCGATCCGCCGCGTCCAACCCCTCCCTCCCTCCCCACGAAATGCGACGCCTTCTCTCCCACTCCTAACGAGAATGGGGAGGCATGGCCCGGCACGAGCAGAAGCTCCGAGGACCGGCCCTGGACGACGTCGCCGAGATCATCGACACCGCCCGGCTCCGTTCGACTGTTCGCCCCCATGCCGTGGCGCCGCCATTCGAGTAGACATATACGGACGCTCCAGACTTTATGGGCAATAATAGCGATGGCTTGTTCGAACGAAACTGCATTCGGTGGCTCACTTGCCAAAATCGCGCAACGTGTCGACTCGAACACCATTAACGTTCACCACATGCCCCCTTCAGAAGATCACGAGATTCCTCTCGAATACTTCCGAAACCGGCCTGAGCTGGCCCGGAAGGTCGCGACCGACGTCTTCGGCCTGGACGTGCCGGACGACCTGAGCTGGCAGATGGGGCCCGAGACCGTCACCGACCTCGGGCCGCAGCAGATCTCCCTGGACATCTCGTTGATCGGCTCATCCGCCAGAAACCCCCGGCGCGCGATCGTTCACGAGGTACAGCGCAGCGCCGGTCAGAAAGACCTGGAACGCATCTCCTACTCGTGGCCGGAGTACGTGACCAGCATCCGGCGGCGTTTCCGGTGCCCGACGACGATCATGGCCCTCTGCCCGACCCAGTCCATCGCGCAGCGCGTCAGCGCTCCCATGAAGACCGGTCACCCCGGGTTCGACCTGGCGGTGCTCGCCTACACCCCGTACGACCTCAAGCCGATCGTCGATCCCGTCCAGGCCAAGGAACATCCCGAATGGGTCCTCCTCTCGGCGCCGGCCCACGCCGACGAAGGAGGACCACCCGTCCTGGAGGCGATGGCCGCAGCCCTGCAGGTCACCAACGAGGATTTTCGGGGAAAGTACTATGACTACGTGCTGGGCCACCTGTCGGAAGCCGCACGACGCACCCTGGAGGCCATCATGAAGACGGACGCCTACAAGCCGCAGAGCGACTGGGGTCGCCAGATCTGGTCCGAGGGCAAAGCCGAGGGCGAGACCACGGCTCTGCTGGCCTTCTTGAGGTCACGCGGGATCGAGGTTCCCCCTGCGGCCGCCGATCGGATCACCGCGTGCACCGACCTGGACGTGATCAAGGTGTGGCTGGAAAAGGTCGCACTCGTCGAGCGCGTCGAGGAGCTCTTCGACGGGACCACCGCGGACTGATGCACAGGTCCGTCTACCGGCCGCAGAGCGACTGGGCCAAGGGGATCTGGTCCGAGGGCCGAGCCGAGGGCATGGCGCAGGGGCAGGCCGAGGCACTGCTCAGGGTCCTGGAGTCGCGAGGGCTTCAGGTGCCGACGAAAGCCGTCGAGCGGATCACCGGCTGCGCCGACTCGGACCAGTTCGAGATCTGGCTGAGTGAAGTCGCTTTTGTCGAGCGTGCCGAGGACCTCTACGAACCCGACGACAGGGCCCGGGCCGGGAGCCTGGCCCAGGCGGTTCTGGTGGTCTTGCGGGCGCGCGACATCGAGGTTCCACCTGCGGCGGCCGTCCGGATCAGCGAGTGCGTTGATCTGGACGTCCTCGACGTGTGGATTCGCAAGGTCGCCTTTGTCGGGCACGCTGAGGCGCTGTTCGACTGACCGAGCTTGAGCGACTGACCGCGATTCCTGAGGGCTTCTCCGGGGCGCGGTCAGTGGTTTGTGGAAGAGACCCTCGTCCAGGTGGTCAGGTGGGTGGCGAAGCGGGTGGCGGCTGGGGATGCCGTGGTGGGGAGGACCAGGGCCAGGCGGCGCTCGACCTTGGTGTCCGCCAGGGGGATGAGGCGGACGGTGTCGGCGTCGTCGGCTCTCGGGGTCAGTTGGGTGGGCGGGGCCAGGGCTATGCCCAGGCCCGCCTCGACCAGGTCGCGGAGGAGTTGCCAGTCGGCGACCTCGCAGACGACGCGGCGGGGGACGGCGGCGTCGGCGAAGGCCGCGTTGGTGCGCTGGCGGGTCGTCCAGGCGGGGTCGGTCTCCACGAAGGGTTCGTTCGCGAGGTCGGCGAGGGTCACGGACTCGCGGGTGGCCAGGCGGTGGGTCGCGGGGACGGCCACCTGGAGTTCCTCGGAGACCAGGGGGACGGCTCGGAGGCCGGGCGGGAGCGGGCCGATGTGGTCGAAGAGGGCGCAGTCGAGTTCGCCGCCCGCGACCCTCGCGGCGAGGCCGGTGCCGGGGATCTGGCGGACGGAGACGTCCAGGGCCGGGTGGGCGCGGGCGAAGGCGACCAGCAGCGCGGGCAGCGGGAGTAGGCGCGGGTTGATCGGGTAGGTGCCGATCCGGAGATGGCCGGTGAGCAGGCCGCGGACGTCCTGGACGGCCTGCCGGGCGGCCTCGGCCGACTCCAGGGCCCGGCGGGCGGCCGGAAGGAGCGCGGCGCCCTCGGCGGTGAGCCGGACGGGGCGGCTGCCGCGGACGAACAGTTCAGCGCCGACCTCCCGTTCCAGGGCGCGGACGGACGACGACAGCCCCGACTGGACGATCAGCTCCCGTCCGGCGGCGCGGGTGAAGTTCCGTTCCTCGGCGAGGGCGACGAAATGCCGGAGGTGCCGCAGTTCCATGGGAACCATTATCTCTGCAAGAGATGGAAGGTATCTCAATGTTCTGCGCTGTAGGGGGTGGGAAGGGCGGCGGCGGCTTGGTTGGCTGAAGAGGTCCCCGTTCGAATGGAGCTGAGATGCCCGTTGTCTCCCTGACCCGCAGCCGCACGGAGCCCGCCACCCACATGCGCGGGTTCTGGATCGCCGCGGCGGCGTTCGCGGCCGTGATGGCGTTCGGCACCGCGCCGACGCCGCTGTGGCCGCTGTTCGCCGAGCGCGACGGGTTCGGCCCGACGATGGTGACCGTGGCGTTCGCCGCGATCGTGGTCGGGACGGCCGCCGGGTTCCTGCTGCTCGGGCACCTGTCGGACCGGTACGGACGGCGCGTCGTGATCATCCCGGCGCTGCTGGTCACGACGGCCTCGGCGGTGCTGTTCGTGGTGTGGCACGGGCTGCCCGCGCTGATCGTCGCGCGGGCGCTGAACGGCGTCGGGACGGGCCTGATGGCCTCGACCGCGACGGCGTACCTCTCCGACCTCCACCAGCGCGCCCGTCCGGACCGTCCGCTGTCGCCGCTGCCGGGGGTCGTCGCGGCCGCGGCGAACCTGGGCGGGCTGGCGCTCGGGCCGCTGCTCGCGGGCGTCCTGGCCGAGTGGGCGCCGAAGCCGCTGGTCACGACGTTCGTGGTGTTCGCGGTGCTGATGACGGCGCTCGCCGCCGCGATCCTGCTGGACGTGCCGGAGACGGTGACGAAGGCCGACCGGACCGGTGACGCGCCGCGTAGGTTCGGGCTCCGGCCCGGGGCGGGCGCGGTGTTCGCCGGGGCGGCCGGGACGGGCGCGGCCGCCTTCGCGGTCATGGGGTTCTTCTCGTCGCTGAGCGCCGTGATGGTGCGCGGCGTGCTCGGCGAGTCGTCGGTGTTCGTGGCGGGGATGCCGGGGTTCGCGCTGTTCGCCGCGAGCGCGCTCGTGCAGCTCGCGGCCGGCGGCTGGTCGGGGACGCGGATGTCGGGGGTCGGCGTCGTGCTGTTCCCGGCGGGGCTCGCGCTGACCGTCCTGTCGGTGTACCGCCCGTCGCTCGGGGAGTTCCTGGCCGCGGCGGCGATCACCGGCGCGGGCGCGGGACTGCTGTTCAAGGCGGCTCTGGCCGAGGCGGCCGAGTCCGCGCGGCGCGAGTCGCGCGCGGGCGTCCTCGCGGTTTTCTTCGCGGTCGCCTACGTGGGTCTCGGTCTTCCGTCGATCGCGTTCACCGTCGCGCAGAAGCACGTGGGGCTGCACGCGTCCCTGCTCTGGTTCGCCGTGCTGCTCTCGGCCGCAGCGGGCATCGCGGTGGTCGTCGCGCGGCGCGCCCGGAACTGACCCCAGCCCCCCCCAGGACAACTGCGGAGGGCGGGCCCGTGCGGGCGGGCCCGCCCTCTCGCGTCGCCGGCGGGTTCACCGCCCGCCGCCCGTCCTCAGGCGCGCGTGGGGGCGTCAGGCGAGGGTGACGGTGACCGGCATCTCCTTGATGCCGTTCACGAAGTTCGACCGGACGCGCCGGACGTCGCCCGCCAGGCGGATGTCGGCCAGGCGCGGCAGCAGCTCCTCGAACATGACCCGGAGCTCCAGGCGGGCGAGCGCGTTGCCCAGGCAGAAGTGCGGGCTGCCCTTGCCGAAGGTGACGTGGTCGTTCGGGGTGCGGGTCACGTCGAAGACGTCCGGGTTGCCGAAGACCTCCTCGTCGCGGTTGCCGGAGGCGAACCAGAGCACGACCTTGTCGCCCTCGCGGATCGTCTTGTCGCGCAGCTCGACGTCGCGGGTGGCCGTCCGGCGGAAGTGGTACACCGGGGACGCCCAGCGCAGGAACTCCTCGACCGCCGTCTCCATCAGGGACGGGTCGGAGCGCAGCAGGTCGGCCTGCTCCGGGTGGTCGATGAGCGCGCGCATGGTGTGCGTGATCGCGTGCCGGGTCGTCTCGTTGCCCGCGACGACCAGCAGCAGGAAGTAGTTGTCGAAGTCGTGCCCGGACAGCGGCTGCCCGTCCATCGGCGTCTCGTTGACCAGCCTGGACACCAGGTCCTCGCCGTCGCCGCCGCGGCGCCGGCGGGCCAGCTCGCGGCCGTACTCGAACACCTCCAGCGCGGCGGGCGAGCGGAACGGCAGGTCCTTGTACTTCTCCGACTCGGCGCTGTGGATGACGACGTCGGCGTACTCGGGGTCCTGGTTGGCGATGATCCGGTTGCCCCACTCGATGAGCCGGGTGGTGTCGTCCTCCGGGACGTCCATCATGCGGGCCAGCACGTTGATCGGGAAGTCGGCGGCGACCTCCTTGACGAAGTCGAACGTGCCCTTGGCGAGCGCGCGGTCGAGCGTCCGGGCGGTGAGGCCGCGCAGGAACGTCTCGTACCCGGCGACGGCGCGCGGGGTGAACTGGCGCTGCAGGACGCGGCGCAGGGCGTGGTGGCGCGGCCCGTCGGTCTCCAGCAGCGAGCGGCGGATACTCGCCTGCCGCTCGTCCACCTCCTCCAGGTTCACGAACTTGGTGGAGGTGAAGGTCTCGGCGTCGCGGTCGACCCGGACGATGTCGGCGTGCTTGGTCACCGACCAGAAGCCGCTGCCGCCGTCGTGCTCGGGCGTCCAGTGGACGGGGTCGGCGCGGCGCAGCTCGGCGAAGATCCGGTAGGGCGTGGCGCCGTCCAGGAACAGGTCCGGGTCGGCGAGGTCCAGGGAGGTCGCGGTGGTCAACGGAGCTCCTTCTCAGAGGTGGTAGGCGTACTCGCGGAACTCCCAGTCGGTGACGTACCGCTGGAACCGCTCCACCTCGTCGCGCTTGTAGGTCAGGAACGCCCGGACGAACGCCTCGCCGAGCACGGTGGTCAGGTCGGTGTCGGCCTCCAGCGCGTCCAGCGCGGCGGGCAGGTCGCCGGGCAGCAGCGGCGCGCGCTCGGCGTCGTAGCCGTAGCCCTCCAGCGGGTCCGGGCACTCCAGCTTGTCGCGGACGCCGAGGTGGACGGCGGCGACCAGGCCGGCGATGCCGAGGTAGGGGTTGGCGGTCGCGTCGCCGAGCCGGACCTCCAGGCGGGTCGCCGCGCCGCGCTCCGGCGGGATGCGCAGCATCGCGCTGCGGTTGTCCAGGCCCCAGTCGATCAGCCAGGGCGCGAGGGTGTCCGGGCCGAACCGCTTGTAGGAGTTGACCGTCGGGTTGAACAGGGCGGCGAGCGCGGGGGCGTGCGTGAGGACGCCCGCGATGGCGTGCCGCGCGGTGTCGGACAGGCCGTGCTCGCCGGCCTCGTCCGCGAAGACGTTGCCGCCGTCCTCGTCGCAGACCGACAGGTGGACGTGGAAGCCGGAGCCGCCCTCGTCGTTGAACGGCTTGGCCATGAACGTGGCGAGCCGTCCGTCGTGCCGGGCGAGCTCCTTGACGGCGGACTTGAACCGGAAGGCGCGGTCGGCGGCGTCGAGCGCCTCGGAGTGGTCGAGGTTGATCTCGAACTGGCCGCCGCAGAACTCGTGGTTGCCCATGGTCGCGCCGATCCCGTAGGCCTTCAGGTGGCGCAGCGTGGACAGCAGGTGCCCGTCGGGGTCGCCCTTGCGGCCGGCGACATAGACGTTGCCGGGGGCGTCGCCGTAGCGCTTCCACCCGGTCGGGCTCTGCGGGTCGGGCTCGCAGAGGAAGTACTCCAGCTCGGGGCCGGCGACGGCGGTCAGCCCGGTCGCGCCGAGCTCGGCGGTGACGCGGCGCAGGACCTCGCGCGGGCTCTCGGGGCAGTGCTCCTCGCCGGCCGGCTCGTAGGCGTCCCCGAGGCAGTGCGCGACGCCCGGCTCCCACGGGACCGGGGCGAGCGTCGCCAGGTCGGGGACGATCCGGATGTCGGGGAGTCCCGCGCCGAGCCCCTCGGGCACCGGGACGACGTCGCCCATCGGGGAGGTGTGGTACACCGCCCGGCAGAACGCGAGCCCGTGCTCCATCACGGCGGGCAGGCGCTCGACCAGGACGTCCCGGGCGCGCTCGGTGCCGATGAGGTCGGGGTAGGCGACGCGGACGACGTCGATCCCGTCCGCCTTGAGCCGCTCCACGGCCTGCTCGGCCTGGGCCGCGATGCCGCCGGCCCGGGCCGCGTCGAGTGGGTTGTTCACCGTCGAACTCCCTCACGGGGGGTCATTTGAGCCCAAACCATATGGAACGGAAGTAAGCGCTGACAAGACCCTCCGATGACCGAAATCAGTCCCGGCCTCTGGCCATGCCCGGGACCCGCCGATAACGTACGGACCCAAACGAACATCCGAAGGAGCAGCATGGACGTGCGAGGCTTCCTGCACCCCCGAACCGCGACGGGCCGCTCGTCGCTGATCCCGAGCCCGCCGTGGCACTACTCCGGCGACCTGCTCACCGTCGAGTACCGGACGGACCCGGCCCGGGTGGCCGAGCTGCTGCCCGCCCCGCTGTCCCTCGCCGACGAGGACCCGGGCGCGGTCGCGGTCATCTGGGCGGACTGGCAGTCGTGCTCGTCCTCGCAGGAGGAGCTGCTCGACCCGGTGCGCGCGCAGTACAAGGAGTGCTTCGTCGTCGTCCGGTGCTCGTTCGAGGGACGGACGTACTCCCGCTGCGTCTACATCTGGGTCGACAAGGACTTCGCCATCGCGCGCGGCCTGCACCAGGGCTACCCGAAGAAGCTGGGCTCGATCCACCAGACCCGTCCGCACCCGTTCGGCGGCGCCGCCCCGCGCATCGCCGAGGGCGGACGGTTCGGCGCGACGCTCGCCGCCGCCGACCGCCGCCTGGCCGAGGCCGTCGTGACGCTGCGCGAGCCGTCGGAGACCAACGGCTTCGTCAACGGCCACCCGATGGCCCACCACCGCTACCTGCCGAGCATCGAGCCCGGCGGAGCGCCCGCGCTGGACGAGCTGGTCGAGTCGGGCGCGTCGTCGTTCGAGGCGGGCCAGGCGTGGCGCGGCGACGCCGAGCTGCGGCTGTTCGAGGCCCCGACCGAGGAGCTGGCGTCCCTCCGGGTGGACGAGGTCATCGGCGCGTACTACCGGCAGGTCGGCGTCGTCTGGAACGGCGGCCGCAAACTCGCCTGACCCCCACCGCGCGGAAGCGGCGTGCCGGAGACCGTCCGGCAC